>NZ_WBKS01000055.1:0-34616 GCF_008868145.1 Micromonospora sp. AMSO1212t | reverse complement strand
CGCCTCCGCCCAGCACCCCGCCGCCGACCGGCGGTGCGATCTACGCCGCGCCGAACGGCACCGCCGGGGCCGCCGGCACCCAGGCCAGCCCCACCACGATCGCCGCGGCGATCACCCGGGTCGGCGCGGGCGGCACGATCTACCTGCGCGGCGGCACGTACAACCTGTCCCAGACGGTCACCGTCGCCGCCGGCAACAACGGCACGTCGAGCGCCCGCAAGAACCTGTACGCCTACCCGGGCGAGACGCCGATCCTGAACTTCTCGGCGATGACCGAGGACCCGGCCAACCGGGGACTGGCGCTGAACGCCTCGTACTGGCACGTGCGCGGGCTCGTGGTCGAACGCGCCGGTGACAACGGCATCTTCGTCGGCGGCAGCAACAACATCATCGAGCGCACGGTGACCCGCTTCAACCGCGACACCGGTCTGCAACTGTCCCGGATCGCCTCCAGCACGCCGCGCGACCAGTGGCCCGCGAACAACCTCATGGTGAGCGTGGAGTCGCACGACAACGCCGACTCCGACGGCGAGGACGCCGACGGCTTCGCGGCCAAGCTCACCGTCGGCGGTGGCAACGTCTTCCGGTACGCGGTGTCGCACCACAACATCGACGACGGATGGGACCTCTACACCAAGTCCGACACCGGCGCGATCGGCGCGGTGACCATCGAGGACTCCCTCGCGTACAGCAACGGCACGCTGAGCAACGGCACGCAGAACGGCAACGGCGACCGCAACGGCTTCAAGCTCGGCGGCGAGGACATCGCCGTCAACCACACCGTCCGGCGCACCATCGCGTACCGCAACGGCAAGCACGGGTTCACGTACAACCGCAACCCGGGCACGATGACGATCTCGAACAACCTGAGCATCGACAACACCGAACGCAACTTCTCGTTCGACGCCGGCATCTCGGTCTTCCGGAGCAACACCTCCTGCCGCTTCGCCGGCAGCGGCTCCAACGACAAGACCGTCGGCAACGTGGACGGCTCGAACCAGTTCTGGTCCGGCGCCAACGGCTCCCGGTGCTCCACGTACTCCGGCGCTCTGGCCTGGTCCTTCACCACCGACGGCCGCCTAACGGCAACCCTGGGAGGCCGCGCAGTCTCCCTCTGACCCCCCGGGCCCACCCGGTCGATCATGAAGTTGGCGGCACTTTCCGAGATCCACAACGCCGCCAACTTCATGATCGACGGGGAAGGCCGGCGGGGAGCCCGGCAAGGGCGCACAAGTGCGGGGTTGCGTTGACGTCGGCGGCAAGGTTTAGCGTCAGCGGCAGAGAGAGGGACGGGGGCGGCGGATGCGGATCGGGGAGCTGGCGCAGCGGGCCGGTACGAGCACCCGCACGCTGCGCTACTACGAGGCCCACGGGCTGGTCCGGCCACACCGGTCCGCCAACGGATACCGGGTCTACGACGAGGCGGAACTGCGCGTCGTCCGCGAGATCCGGTCCCTGCTGGCGATCGGGTTCGGCCTGGACGACATCCGTCCGTTCGTCGCCTGCCTGCGCGCCGGAAACGACTCCGGCGACGTCTGCCCCGATTCCGTGGCGGTGCTGCGGCGCAAGCTCGCCGAGGTGGACGACTACCTCGACCGGCTCGGCGACGTCCGCCGCCGACTGCACGACCAGCTCGCCCACGCGATCGCCCAACGGGAGGAAACATGCCTCAGGACACGGGGACCGGCCGGCTGAACCCGGTCACCGACGACACGTTCGCGGCCGCCGTGCTGGCCGCCGACCGGCCGGTGGTGGTGGACTTCTGGGCCGAATGGTGCCCGCCGTGCCGGGTGGTGTCGAAGCACCTGGCCGAGTTGGCCGAGGAGTTCGGCGACGCGCTGCGCTTCGTCACCCTCAACACCGACGAGAACCCGGCCACCGCACGCGCCCACCGGATCATGTCCGCGCCGACCATGCTGGTGTTCCGGGGCGGTGAGGTGGTCGGCTCGATCGTCGGCTCCCGCCCGAAGGACCACCTGCGGCGCAGCTTCGCCCGGCACCTGGACGGTTGAGCCGCTGCCGGGCGGGAACGCGCGGGGTGACCACGGACCCCGACCGATCGCGAGGATCGTCATGGCGAAACAGGACAGGTCCCGGGAACAGGAACTCACCGACCAGGAACGCCGTAAACAGGAGCTGAAGGACTCGCCGGACTGGGCCGACCGCGCCGCGACGGCGCGTACGTCCGACGATCCGCGGGCCACGGCGCCGCGCGACGCCGGCGGGCGTCCGTCCAACGGCCGCCAGTTCTGAGGTACGCGTACCGAGCGGTCCCGCCTCTCGTGGCGGGGCCGCTCAGTCCGTGCGTTCCGGCAGGTGCATCAGCGGCGCGCGCCCCTGCGGCTGCTCCGGCTGCGGCCCGCTGGGGCGTGCCGGTGGCGGCACCGCCACGGTGACCGGCTGCGCGGAGGTGACCCGCAGCGGCTCGCCGTGATGCCGCAGCTCCACGACTGTGTCCGGGCCGCCGTTGCGCAGCGAGTACGTCGTCTGGTGCGGCCGGACGTCGACCCGCAACCGCATCCCCTGCCACTGGAGCGAGAACTCCAGGCGGCTGAGGCGGCTGGAGAGCCGGGGCGCGAAGGAGAGCGTCCCGTCGTGGTCCCGCAGCCCGCCGAACCCGGCCACCAGCGCGATCCAGGCACCGGCCAGGGACGCCATGTGCACGCCGTCGCGGGTGTTCTCGTTGAGGTCGTGCAGGTCCATCAGCGCGGCCTCGCGCAGGTAGCGGTGGGCCAGTTCGAGGTAGCCGACCTCGGCCGCGAGCACCGCCTGGGTGCAGGCGCTCAGCGACGAGTCGCGGACGGTGCGCCGCTCGTAGTAGACAAAGTTGCGCAGCTTCTCGGCAGCGCTGAACGCGTCGCCCCGCCAGTGCATGGCCAGCACCAGGTCGGCCTGCTTGACGACCTGCTTGCGGTAGAGGTCGAAGTACGGGTAGTGCAGGAGCAGCGGGTACTTCTCCGGCGGCGTGTGCTCGAAGTCCCACTCCTGGAAGCGGGTGAACCCCTCCACCTGCTCGTGCACCTCGGTCTCCGCGTCGTACGGGACGTGCATGTCGTTCGCGGCGTCCCGCCAGGCGGCGGCCTCCTCCTCGGTGACGCCGAGGTCGAGCGCCTGGTCCCGGTAGCGCATCGCGCAGTCGGCGGCGGTACGCAGGTTCCGCTGGGCCATCAGGTTGGTGTAGACGTTGTCGTTCTTCACCGCTGTGTATTCGTCCGGGCCGGTCACGCCGTCGATGTGGAACCGTCCGGCGCGGTCGTGGTGGCCGAGTGAGCGCCACAGCCGGGCGGTCTCGACCAGCAGTTCCAGGCCGATCTCCCGTTCCAGCGTCTCGTCGCCGGTGACCAGCACGTAGCGGCGCAGCGCGTCGGCGACGTCGGCGGCGATGTGGAACGCGGCGGTCCCGGCCGGCCAGTACGCCGACGACTCCGGCCCTTCGATGGTGCGCCACGGGAAGGCGGCGCCTTCGAGGTTCAGCGTGCGGGCGCGTTCCTGCGCCTGGGCCAGCGTGTCGTACCGCCACTGCAACGCGTCCCGTACCGCTCCCGGCTGCGTGTACGTGAGCACCGGCAGCACGAACATCTCGGTGTCCCAGAACGCGTGGCCGTCGTACCCCGGGCCGGTGAGGCCCTTGGCCGAGATCGGCCGCCGTTCCGCGCGGGCGCCGGCCTGGAGGACGTGGAAGAGGCCGAACCGGACGGCCTGCTGCACCTCCGGGTCGCCTTCCACGCGCACGTCGGCGGCGTCCCAGAACGCGTCCAGGTATTCACGCTGGGCCCGGCGCAGGCCGTCCCAGCCGTCGAGCCGGGCCGCTGCGAGCGCCGCACCGACCTGGTCGCGCAGCGCCGGGAGGGAGCGACGGCTGGACCAGCCGTACGTGAGGTACTTGACCACCCGGAGCGTCTGGCCGGGCTTGAGCACGCAGCCGATGGTGGTGCGGACCCAGTCCTCGTATCCCTCGCTCTCGATCGTGGTGCGTTCGGGGCCGTCGACGTCGTGGCCCATCGCAGCGGCAACCCGCAGCCCGCTGACCTTGGTGCGATGGATGAGCTGGCCGCCGTCGTCGGTGGTCAGTTCCTCCTCGGCCTGCAACGGCGACTCCAGTACGGCGGCCACCCGGGGGTCGCGGCTCTGCGGCGGCAGCGACTCGTTGGCGACCAGCTCGGACTGGAGGATCAGGCGCAGCGGCCCGTCGACCGGCTCCACCTCGTAGTGGATGGCGGCCACCGAGCGCTGGGTGAACGACACCAGCCGGGTGGTGCGGACCTTGACCTCGCGGCCGGCCGGGGAGCGCCAGTGCAGGTCCCGCTGGAGCGTGCCGGCGCGCATGTCGAGGACCCGCTCGTGGGCGAGCAGTTCGCCGTAGCGCACGTCGAGCGGCTCGTCGTCCACGAGCAGCCGGATCAGCTTGCCGTTGGTGACGTTGACGATGGTCTGCCCGGACTCGGGGAAACCGAAGCCGGCTTCCGCGTACGGCAGCGGGCGCAGCTCGTAGAAGGAGTTCAGGTAGGTGCCGGGCAGCCCGTGCGGCTCGCCCTCGTCGAGGTTGCCCCGCAGCCCGATGTGGCCGTTCGACAGCGCGAACACCGACTCGGACTGGGCCAGCACGTCCATGTCGAGCTGCATCTCCCGGACGTGCCAGGGCTCGACCGGGTACGCCCGTTCCCGGATCACGCGGCCGCCTCCGGGGTGAGAAGGTCGGCGAGGTCGGTGACCACCACGTCGGCGCCGTGCGCCAGCAGCTCGTCGGCCTGGCCGACCCGGTCGACGCCGACGACGTACCCGAATCCGCCGGCCCGCCCGGCGGCCACCCCGGCTAGGGCGTCCTCGAAGACGGCAGCCTGCGCCGGTTCGACGCCGAGCAGCCGGGCGCCTTCCAGGAACGTGTCCGGGTGCGGTTTGCCGCGCAGCCCGCTCGCGCGGGCGACCACGCCGTCCACCCGGGCCTCCAGCCAGCGGTCCAGCCCGGCGGCGTGCACCACGGCGGCGCAGTTGGCGCTGGCCGAGACGACCGCGCGGCGCAGCCCGGCCGTGGTGGCTGCCTCCAGGTAGCGCACCGAACCCTCGTACACCTCGACGCCGTGCTGCTCGATCTGCTGGAGCAGGACGACGTTCTTACGGTTGCCGAGGCCGTTGACGGTGTCCGCCTCGGGCGGGTCGTCCGGCGATCCCTCGGGCAGCGTGATGCCGCGCGAGGCCAGGAATGTGCGCACCCCGTCGGCGCGCGGTCTGCCGTCCACGTACCGGTTGTAGTCCGGTCCGGGGTCGAACGGGTGGAACGGCTCGCCGGTTTCGGCCGACCGTCGCCGCAGGTACGCGTCGAACGTCTCCGCCCAGGCGGCGTTGTGCACCTTGGCGGTCTGCGTCAGCACACCGTCCAGATCGAAGAGACAAGCGCGCACGTGCGCGGGGAGGCCCAGCATCGCTTGAATCTAACCAGAGCCCGCGCCGGGCAAACACCATTCGGGGCTCAGCGGTTCGGGCGCAGCGTCCAGATCACGGTGAGCGAGGAGGTGAGCGTGCCGTCCTCGGTGCGGACCTCCACCTCGACCGGGAACTCCGGCCGCCGTCCGGCGTCCAGCTCGGCCAGCACCTCTGCGGGGACACCGCCGAGCCGCGCCGTCGCCAGCACCGGCCCCACCGCCACCTTGAGGTAGCGGATGGTCGCGGTCACGGCCAGGGGTACGGCCCGGTCGAGCACCTGCCCGAACGCGGCCAGCACAACCGCGCCCGAGGCGGTCTCCCCCAGCGTGAACATGGCCCCGGCGTGCGGGCCGCCCACGTGGTTGTGGTGCGCCGGGTCGTCGGGGAGCCGGACCACGGCCCGGACCCCGCCCTCGGCCTCGGGCGCCACCTCGACGAACTCGATCCCGAGCGTGCGGGCGAACGGCACGGCGTCGAGGAGACCGGCCGCCACCTGGCGAGAGTCGATGCTCATGCCCGAACGCTACTCGCCGGTAACAACACCGGCAAGGCCGGTCCGCCAGTCAGCCCGCGCTGAGGTCGGTACGGCGGACGATCCACCAGACGACGACGAGCGCCAGCGCGGTCAGGCCCAGGTAGCCGCCGGCGACGATCAGGTGGAACTCGGGGATCCGGCTGCCCGGCTGGTACTGGAGGTGCTGCTGAAGGTTGTGCTCGACGAAGCAGGCGAGCGTCCGGCCACTGCCGTTGTCGGGTGGGCAGAGTCGTTGCAGCTCGACCCCGCTGAGCTCACGCCCGGAGGCGTCGAACGCGCCGGACGGCCCGTCGATCCCGTAGTCGATCATGCCGCCGTCGACGACCAGGGCGTTGTCGCGCAGCACGCCCACGCCCGGCCCGCCGATGACGCGGTGCGCGGTCAACGGCTCCATCAGCGTGGGGTAGCGCCACCGGACGAGATAGTTCAGGCCGACGAAGCCCACGATCACGCCGAACACGGCCGGGAGCGTGCGCCTGATCGCGGCGCCGAGCGCGACGCCGACCGCGAACCAGCAGAGGCTGATCACGGCCGGAAGCATCGCGGTGTTGAGGAACGGCCCGTACTCGAACAGGCTCACCGGGGCCACCCGGGCCTGGAGTCGCTCCAGGTGGTCGCTGACACCGGCGACGGCCGAGGTCACCGCCGCCACGAACAGGCCGAGCAGGGCCAGCCGGGTCCAGAGCCACCGCTGCGGGGAGACGTCCTGGCTCCAGGCCAGCAGCAGGGTGCGCTGCTCGTGTTCCCTGGTCAGCACCGGGACGCCGACGAACACGCCGATCAGCAGCGGCATCCACTGCACCACCTGCGACAGCACGGCCAGGGTCAGGACCAGGCTGGATGAACCGCCGAGCCGCCGGCCCTGTGGCGACTCCTCCGCGCAGAACGTCTCGTGACACTGGTGCCACAGGCTCGTCAGCTCCGCTGACAGATAGGTCATCCAGCCCACCAGGACCACGGCCAGGACCAGCGTGCCGATCACCGTCCAGCGGTGCTGACGCCAGGTCAGCCAGAGCAGACCGCGTACGCCCCCGGCGTGCCCGGGGTCGCTCCGGCGGTTCGTGGGTGCGGACAGTTGGCGGACCGGGCTCATGCGGCTGCCTCCCGCTCGTGCGGCGCGGCGGCCGATGCTCTGAGGTGGGTCAGGATCAGCTCGTCCAGGGTGATGGGCCGGGCGGTCCAGCCGGGCGCCACGACCGCGTGCGCCGCCGGTGCCGCCGGCCGCCGGAGGACGAAGGTGGACTGGCGGCCGGTGTGCTGCGCCTGGACGACAGTGCCCGGCCCGGGTGGCTGGTCGGCGCGGGGCCCGGTCAGCCGGACGTGACTGTCGAGCAGTTCCTCGACGTCGCCGATGAGGACCGGCCGACCGGCGTCGAGCAGCAGCAGGTGGTCACCGACGCCGCTCAGCTCGGCGACGATGTGGGTCGACAGCACGACCGTCATGTCGTCGTCGGCGGCCTCCGCCAGCAGCTCGCCTGTGACCTCGACGCGGGCCAGCGGATCCAGGTTCGCGAGGGGTTCGTCCAGGAGCAGCACCGCGGGGCGGGAGCCGAGCGCGACCGCCAAGGCGACCTGCGCCCGCTGCCCGCCGGACAGCTTGCCGCAGCGCCGGTCCAGCGGGACGGCGAAGCGTTCGAGCCACGACAGCGCCCGCCGCTGGTCCCACACGCGGTTCGTCGAGCGGCCGAAGCGGAGCATGTCCGACACGGTGAAGTCGCGGTAGAGCGGCTTGTCCTGGGCCAGGATCGCAACCCGGCTACCGCCGTCGACGGACCCGCCCCGCACCACCGGCCGGCCGTGCACCGACACCGTGCCGCCGGTGGCCGCCAGGGTGCCGGCGATGATGCTCAGCAGCGTCGACTTGCCCGCGCCGTTCGCGCCGACCAGCGCGACGACCCTGTTCGCAGGTAGCGCGAACGTGCACTCCCGGAGCGCCCACACGGCGCCGTAACGCCGGCTCAGGTCACGTGCCTCGACGGCGACCGGCTCGCCGCTCACGCCGCGCCCTCCGCGTTCTCTCTCCTCGCGGGTGTCGCGTTCGCCGCGATCACCGAGGCGAGCAACGCCTGGACGTCCTCGTCCTCCAGACCGGCCTCCCGGGCCTGACCGAGCCACCGGGCCAGGCTGCCGCGCAGGCGGGCCATGACGTGGGGATCGGCGTGACCGAGCGTCCCGCTGACGAACGTGCCCGCCCCCTGCCTCGCCTCCACCAGGCCGGACAGCTCCAGCTCCCGGTAGGCCTTGAGCACGGTGGTCGGGTTGACGGTGCACGAGGTCACCACGCTGCGCACGGTGGGGAGCTGGTCTCCGGGGCGCAGCGTCCCGATCCGCAGCGCCTCACGGACCTGCCGCACCAACTGGGCGTACGCGGGGACGCTGCTGGACCGGTCGACATGAAAGTTGATCACCCTGGTGACCCTCCGTCAGATTGTTATGGTTCAGTAGAACACCAGCTAAGCGACATGGCAACATCCGCAGGGCGTTTCGACGGCTGCCGACTCCGGGTAGCGAATGGCCCATGAACCGCGATCTCGCGCGAGGGCTGACGGTTGCGTGGGCGCTGCCGGAGTTCCGAGACGGGCTGCGTCACCTCGTCGACCTCGACGAGGTGACAGTGCTGCTGGCCGCGCTGTCCCTTCCGGACCGCGACCGCGAGGTCGAGCGGAGCGCGCTGGATCTGCTGCGGTCCGGGCTCGACAGCACCGAGGTCCGGGAGGCCGTGTTGCTGCTGCTGGAGCGGGACACCGTACGCCGGCCGCTCGTCGCCGCGGCGGTGGAGCCGCTCGCCGACCGGGCCGGTCTGGTCACCGCCGTCACGTCCGCGGCCGAGGACCCCCGGGTACGCCGCGAGGTGCGCGCGATGCTGGACAGCGCCGCCGTACGGGGGCTGATCTGGCGGGCGGTCGACGACCAGGTGAGCGACAACCGGTTCGGGCTGATCCGCCGGGCGGCGGTGCTGTTCGTCCGGCACCCCGGCGCGCGGCGCCTGGCGTGGGCGCTCCGCCGGCACGGCGTGCTCCGCGAACTGCGCCACAAGGCGTGATCCGGGGGGCCGTCGCGGCCGTCACTCGTATCCCATCGCGGGGATGATCTCGCCCAGTTCCCGCTCGACGAACGCGCGGGTGCCGGCGTCGAACTGATCGTCGCGGTGCGCCAGCCTGTCCGCCCGGAACGTCGACGCGGTGACGGTGTCCTCGACGCCGAGCCGTCTGAACAGTGCCCGCCGCTGCCCGGGCCAGTCGGCCGCGAGGTCCTCCGCCTTCACCTCGACGTATCGCCTGCTCGTCAGATCGGCCGCGTCCTTCCGGGCCAGCCAACGGTGGTAGACCGGCACGAGGTAGGCGAGCATCCCGTCGACAGTGGACGGCGCCCACGGCTGGGCCAGGTGGGAGGCGAACACCGCCACCGGGTGACGCTTGACGTGCACGATCGTCGCCTCGGGGACCAGCTCCCACAGGAAGTCCATGGCGAAGAGGTTGAACGGCGTCTTCTCGCACCAGGCCGGCTTGCCCGCGTCGGCCGCCGCCCCGCCGAACAGGGTCTCGACCAGGCCCCGCAGGACGGCGATCAGTTCGCCCCGGTCGCGGAAGTACCTCGGCACCACCCGCCGTCGGCTGGCCGGCCCGAACGGCCCGGCCGGGCGGTCGCCGTCGCCGAAGCCCTCCGCGGGCACGGGCTCCTCGAAGGCGTGCGCGATCACCTGCGGCCAGAGCCGGCGTACGGCGTCCCGGTAGCGCCGCTCGCCGACCAGCTCGGGCACGGTCTTGCCACGGTCGTCACGCCGCCCGGGCACGCGTACGGTGAGGAAGTCGCTCAGCCGGTGCAGCGCGTCCTCACCGACGACGGGGTCGTACCGGTCGGTGAGCGCGTCGGCCAGGTCCCGCAGGCCGCCCGGTTCGACGAGGAACTTGGTCTCCATGGGGATCCGGTGGATCAGCGGATGCTGGCCGATGATGTCGGCGATCCGCGACGTGCCCGAACGGCCCGTACCCGCGACGAAGACCGGTGAGGGGGACGGCATGGACGGCAGTCAAACTCCTGGCCCGGCGCAGGGGCAATCCATTTATCCCCGCCGCCATCAGCTGATCGACCTCCTGGCCGACGCGGTCGGGTCCGTCACCGTGGCGCACCCGGCCCGGGTCGCCGTCGACGGGCCGCCCGCCGCCGGCAAGACCACGCTCGCCGACGAGCTGGCCTCCCTTTTGCGTACGCGGGGCCGCAGCGTCATCCGGGCGACTGTCGACGACTTCCTCTTTCCCCGGGCGCGGCGCTATCGACGCGGCGAGTTCTCGGCCGAGGGCTGCTACGTCGACACCCACGACCACGGGGCGCTGAAGCGGGTGCTGCTCGATCCGCTCGGCCCGGACGGGGATCGACGCTTCCGGCACGCGGTCTACGACCACGCGACGGATACGGTGCTGTCCCCACCGCCCGCGACCGCCCCGGCGGACGCCGTGCTGATCGTCGACGGTGTCTTCCTCCTGCGCCCGGAACTGGCCGACCGCTGGGAGCTGCGCGTCTTCGTCTCGACCGCGCTCGACATGACAGTGGATCGTGCCGTGATCCGTGAGCGTCAGGTGTCGCCGCGCGCGGACGTCGAACGGCGCTGGCGCGAGCGATACCTCCCTGCCCAGCGGCTCTACTTCGCCACGGCGCGCCCGGTCGAGCACGCCGACGTCGTCGTGCACAACGACGACCCCGCGCAGCCGATCTGGGAGACCCGGGCACGCGCGGATGGCAGGCTGGGAACCATGGACCGGAAACGGGTGGCCGCCTGGATCGCGGCGTACGAGCAGGCGTGGCGCACACCGGGAACGGCGGCGCTCGGCACGATGTTCACGTCCGACGCGAGCTACCAGCAGGGGCCGTACCGGGACCCGGTCGTCGGCCTCCCCGCCATCACCCGCATGTGGGAGAGCGAGCGCGACGGACCCCACGAAACGTTCGAGATGACAGCGGAGGTGGTCGCTGTCGACGGCGACACCGCCGTGGCCCGGGTGCAGGTCCGGTACGGCGACCCCGTCCACCAGGAGTGGCGCGATCTGTGGATCATGCGCTTCGCCGAGGACGGCCGGTGCCTGTCGTTCGAGGAGTGGCCGTTCGCGCCGGAGAAGCCGACCACCGCCGCCGAGTGAGAGACCGGCCGCCTATTCGGCGAATATCTCCCCGAGAATGCGTTGCGCCTCGGCCGACTCCTCCGCGTCCTCGGGGTCGTCGAAGGTGCGGGAGTAGGTGGAAAGGGTCTTCCAGAGGGCCCAGCCGCGTCCGCGCGCCCACGTCGCGTCATCCACCGACAGCCGCTCGCGAAACGCCTCCCGGCCCTCGGCGGTCAGCAACGTCCAGGCGATCGCCAGGTCGCAGGCCGGGTCACCGACGCCGCACGTCCCGAAGTCGATGACGGCCGCCAGCCGGCCGTGCGCGAGCAGAAGGTTTCCCGAGGCGATGTCGCCGTGGAACCAGCGGTCCACCCCGTCCCAGCGGGAGTCGAGGGCCCGCGCCCAGATCTCGCGGACCAGTTCGCCGTCGACGTGGCCGCCCAGCGCCGCGAGCGCACGCTCGACCTTCGTGTCGTACGTGCGCAGAGTGCCGCCCCGGAACCAGTTGTGGATACCCGGCTGCGGCCCGCCGGTGGCGTCGACGCCTTGCAGGGCCGCGAGAAAGTCGGCCAGGTCGAGCGCGAAGCGCACCGGGTCGGCGATTCGGTCCGGCCGGGAGGTCTCGCCGTCGAGCCAGCGGTAGATCGACCACGGATACGGGTAGCCCGCACCCGGCTCGCCCTTCGCCAGCGGCGCGGGGACGGGTAGCGGCAGCCGAGCGGCGAGGGCCGGGAGCCACAGGTGTTCCTTGTCGACAGCCAGGGCGTACTCGGCAGCGCTGGGCAGGCGCACCAGCAGCTCGGGGCCGAGGTGGAAGGTCCAGTTGTCCCACCCGCCGTTGGCGACCGGCTCGATCCGGAGGCCGGCCAGGTGCGGGAACTGGTCGGCGACCAGGCGACGCACCTGCTCCACGTCGACGGCGATGCGCCGTGGCGGGGGACCGAGATCCGGTACGGCACTCACGCCCGTTTGGTGTACGCGACGAACGCCGCCCAGCTCGACGGCGTGAACGTCAGCGCGGGCCCCTGCCGGTCCTTGCTGTCCCGCACCCCCACCACGCCGGGCAGGTTGTCCGCCACCTCGACGCAATTGCCGCCGTTACCGCTGCTGCGGGTGCTCTTGCGCCAGATCGCGCCGGTCAACTCCATCGCTTCGCCGCCTCCGTGATCGCCGCCAGAGTCGCCCCGTGCGGCATCGCCTCCGCGCGAATGGACTCCCACGTCTGACGCAGTGAGTTCACGTCCACCGTGCGCTCCACGATTGTGCCGTGCAACGGGTTATCCAGATAGCCCAGATCGTCGCCGTCGGCCGGGGTCGCGAGCACGAAAGCACCGTTGAGCCCCGGATAGGCGCCGACCGTCTCCGGCACCAGGTGCAGGTGCACCCGGGGCCGCCGCGCCATCTCGATCAGGTGCTCCAACTGCTCCCGCATCACCTTCGGCCCACCGACCGGGCGAGCCAGCACCGCGTGGTCGAGCACCACCACGAACTGCGGCGGCGTCGGGCCGTCCAGCACCGCCTGCCGGGCCAACCGGGCGGCCACCTGCTGTTCGACAGCCTCGCCGACGAACTGCGCGGCCCCTTCGTAGAGCGCGCGGGCGTACCCCTCGGTCTGCAGCAATCCGGGCACCACCAGTGGCTCGTAACTGCGTAACGCCGTCGCTTCCTGCTCGATGCTCACCCACTCGCGGAACCACGGCATCAGCGCCTCCTGCATCAGCGCATCACGGATCCGCACCAGCAGGCCGCCGCCGTTCAGCACCTCGTCGCAGCGCTCGGTGAACTCGGCGCGCGGCGCGCGACGGCACTGCTCGACGGCCGCCACCAGCGAGGCCGAATAGCTCACCCGCTCGCCCAACGCCTCCTGGGTCAGCCCGGCATCGGTACGCAACCGGCGCAGCTCACCGGCGAACAGGTCCCACAACGGCACACGGATCATCTGCACACCTCTGCACACGGCTGCACACGGAAAGACGGCCGGTAGGACGGCCAGGAAGGTGGGGGTGGAACGCCTTCCGACCCTAGCGGCGCGGTGACGAGACTGTCACGCAGTGGAGCCGAATTCGTCCGGTTCCCGCTACCGAGAGGAGTTGCGCCGTGCGACTGCGCTGGTTCCGCTGCCGGGGTGCGTCGGCACCGACACTGCCCCACCGGGTACGGGGCGACAACCTGCCGGAGTGGATGCGGCAGCCGACGCGTCCACTGCCGACGATGGGCTCCGGCCGGGTCGGCAACCTCACCCCGGCCCAGCAGTGGCGGGCCAACGGCGGCCGCTGGTCCGCCCCGCAGCAGCGCGGAACCAACGGCGGTCACCCGGAGCAGCTCCCGAGAGACGACCACCACGAGGAGCGCCAGTGATCAGCCACCAGCTCGGGCAGCCGCCGGACGGGCCCACGCCGGACCGCCCCCGGCCGTACCCGCTGCACGCCACCCCGCACACGCCGCTGCGTCCGATGTGGTGCTGCCGGGCCTGCGGCCGGCCGTGGCCGTGCCCGATGGCCCGGCTGCTGCTCAAGACGGAGTACGAGGACAACCAGATCGGCCTGGCCATCTACCTGTGCGGGCTGTTCTACGAGGCGACGCGCGACCTCTACCGGCTGAACCCGGACGACGCGCCCGCCCCCGCCGACATGTTCGCCCGCTTCGTCGCCTGGGGCCCGCACCGGCGGCCGATCATCCGCGGATGATCCGTCCGCCCGTCCGCGGACGAGACCGGCAGGTCACCGCCAGCCGACGTCGATGCGGTCGCCGCGCTCGTCGAAGAAGTGCAGCGCGTCCATCCGTACCTGCACGGCGAGCGGGTGCCCGGGCGACACCTGCGGGTACGGCGCGAGCCGTACCGCCAGTTCCGCCGGACGACGGTGGTGGCGGCCCGGGTCGGGCAGCACGCTCGTGCGGTTGCCGCCGCCCCCGCCGGCCTCCGGGGCCGGGGCCGACGGCTCCGTCGCGCGGCCGGTGAGCCGCTGCATCACCTGGTTGAACCGGCGCAGGCCGCGCTGGCCCGGTGCGGCCTGCTCGACCGGGGTGCCCATCTCGTCCACGACGATCGCGGTGGCGCCGATGTCGAGGAACGCGAGCGACTCGTGGCCGTGGTGCTCCAGGTAGCGGATGCGCCCGTGCAGCACGTCACCGGCGGTGTCCGGGGCGACCGGGGTGAGCGCCTCGGCGCGCATGCCGACCACGATCCGCTCACCGTGGTAGTGCGCCACCGCCCGGCTGCGGATGTCGTCCCAGGGCAGGTAGAGCGACTGCTCACCGAGGTTCAGCGTGACGTACCGGTCGAGGTGGACGTAGACCGACGCCTCCAGCAGGTTCATCCGCGGGCTGCCGAGGAACGCGGCGACGTAGAGGGTGGCCGGCCGCCCGTACACCTGGGTGGGGGTGCCCACGTCCTGGAGCACGCCCTTGCGCATGATCGCGACCCGGTCGGCCATGGTCAGCGCCTCGGCCTGGTCGTGGGTCACGTAGATGGTGGTGACGCCCAGCTCGCGGGTCAGGCCGGAGATCTCCGCACGCAGCTCGGCGCGCAGGCCGCTGTCCAGGTTCGACAGCGGCTCGTCCATCAGGAACAGGCCGGGCCGGCGCACTATCGCCCGCCCCATGGCGACCCGCTGCCGCTGGCCGCCGGAGAGCTGGCTGGGCTTGCGTCCGAGCACGTCGCCGATGCCGAGCGCGCTCGCCACGTCCTGGATCCGCTCGCCGCGCGGCACGGGCTCGACGCCGGAGAGCCGCAGCGGGAAGCCGATGTTGTCGCCGACGGTCATGTGCGGATACAGCGCGAAGTCCTGGAAGACCATGGCGATCTTCCGGTCCCGTGGTGGCAGGTCGTTCGCCAGCTCACCTCCGAGCATGATGGCGCCGGAGGACGGGTCCTCCAGCCCGGCCACCATGCGCAGCACTGTTGATTTCCCACAGCCCGACGGGCCGAGCAGCACCATGAACTCGCCGTCGTTGACGTCCAGATTGATGGTGTCGACCGCGACTGTTCCGTCCGGGAACACCTTGGTGACATCCTTGAGCGCGACGGTCGCCACCGTCACCTCCCCAGTTCTTCGCCCCAAACCCGGGAATGACTGTGACCAGGATCATCCGATTCGCACATCGGGTAAACGTGCCATGTTCAGCTCGTGACAGTCCTATTAAGCAGTATTCGCCGGGCTCCACGGTTAAGTGACCACCCAGTAACCGCTTTTACGGCGTTTCGCCGAGGAACACGCGGCGCACCACGCGCTCGGCGGCGTGCCCGTCGTCGAGGGCGCAGAACCGCGACCGGAACGCCGTCCGGACCCGCTCGGCCGCCTCGTCGTCGACCGCGCCGGAACGGAACACGTCGAGCAGCCCGGGAAAGTCCAGCGCGACCGCGCCGGGCGGCTCGGCCAGCAGGTCGAGGTAGACGCCACGGGCCACCCGGTAGGCGTCCCAGTCCGGCGCGTAGACCACTATCGGCCGGTCCAGCACCGCGTAGTCGAACATCGCCGACGAGTAGTCGGTGACCAGCACGTCCGCCGCCAGGTAGAGGTCCTCCACCCGGTCGTACGCGCTCACGTCCAGCACGCCGTCCGCCGCCGGTCCCCGGGGGTGCCGCTCCCGGTCGTGGAAGTAGTGACTGCGCATCAGCAGCCGGCCCCGCGGCCCGAGGACGTCGAGCATCCGGTCCGGGTCGAACGGTGGCCGCCACCCGGGCAGATGCTCCCGGTGCGTCGGCGCGTAGAGCACCACGTACTCGTCGGGTGCGATGCCCAGCGCGGCGCGGACCTGGCCGCGGTCCTCGGCGGTGGCCAGCGCCAGCCGGTCGTTGCGCGGGTAGCCGACCTCCAGCGTGGTGTAGTCCGCCGGGTACGCCCGCTCCCACATCTGCGTCGAGAAGCTGTTCGAGGTGATGCTGTAGTCCCAGCGGTCCACCCGGCGCAGCAGGCCGGCGAAGTTCATCCCCACCGCGCCCACCGGGTAGCGCTGCTGGTCCAGGCCCATCACCTTCACCGGCGTGCCGTGGTGGGTCTGCACGTGCACCGAGCCGGGGCGCTTGCGGACGAAGTCCGGGAAGTTCACGTTGTTGACGAGCCAGCGGGCGCGGGCCAGGACGCGGTGGTACTCGCGGGTGCCCGCCACCACGTACTCGACACCGGGCGGCAACGTGGCCACCCGGTCGCGGCGGACGATCCACACGCCGCGCACCTGCGGCGCGAGCCGGCGGGCCGCCTCGTAGATCGCCGCCGGGTTGCACGAGTAACCCCGGTACCAGTAGGCCGCGTACACGGCGAGCGTCGGATCGACCGGCCGGTGCAGCTCGGCCCGGTAGTACTCGCCCAGCGCCAGGTCACGGGCCCGCCGGGCGGTACGCCGCACCACTGGCGTCACCCGCCGCCGGGCCCGCCGGGCGGTCCGCCGGGCCGTCTCCCCCGCCTGGTGCGCCTCGCGCAACGCGCTGAACGTCCGCCAGCGCCCGGCCGCCACCAGCCGGTGCTTGAGCCCTTCCGAGCCTGGCGGGACCGGATAGCCCTCGGGTGGCAGGAACCGCACGTAGTCGGCGTGCATCTGGGCGAAGAACGGCGCCCGCAGCTCGGGCGCGATCCGGTCGCCGTTGCCGAGCACCGTGAGGTAGTGCCAGATCATCCGCTCGAAGACCGCCGGCCGCAGCCCGGTCACCCTCCAGCGGTCCATCAGCCCGAACACCCGGTGCCACTGCGCGAAGACCTCGAAGTGCCGGTCCCCCCGGGTCTTCGTGATCGCGCCGGTCCGGCGTTGCCGGTAGTTCAGGCAGATCCGATCGAGTACGCCGATCCGCCCGGCCGCCATCAGCGCCGGATAGCTGAACGAGACGTCCTCGTACCAGCCCGGCTCGAAGCGCAGCCCGCGCTCGATCAGGAACTCCCGGCGCACCACCCGGTTCCACGCGGTGTGCAGCAGCTTCAGCGTCTCCGGCCGGTCCCGCAGCGCGAACGTCGCCGCACCGGGCGGCACCGGGAACACGTCGCGCATCGCGCTGCGGGTGCCGATGTTGTTCCAGTGCGCCCGGACGTGGTCGACGATCAGCACGTCCGGCGCGGTGTCGCGGAGCCGGTCCGCGACGTGCGGCAGGCAGCCGGGCACCAGCCAGTCGTCCCCGTCGACGAACCACACGTACTCGCCGACGGCCCGATCCAGCCCGATGTTGCGGGCCGGACCGAGCCCGACGTTCTCGGCGAGGCGCACCGGGCGGACCCGGGGGTCGCGCAGCGCGTACTCGGCCAGGATCTCGCCGCTGTCGTCCGGGGAGGCGTCGTCGACACCGATCACCTCGATGTCGCGCAACGGCTGGTCGAGGATCGAGTCGAGGCATTCCCGCAGGTAGCCCTGCACCTTGAAGGCCGGTACGACGAAGCTGATCAAGGTCACCCCGGCCCGCCCTCCGTCAGCCCGGCGAGCGCACACCCCCACGGGCGCGGGCCGGCAGGACCACCCAGGCGAGGACCACGCTCGCGACAAAAACCACGAGAAGGTACGCACCGAGTGTAGCCAGAGCGTAACTCGCATATCCGGCAATCAGCCCGATTGCCAGCAGCAGCGAACGCCCCGGCCAGCCCAGCGTGACGGCGTGCAGCGGCGGCGCCGCCTGCCGCTTCTCCAGCCGGGCGGTCAGGTCGTAGTGCAGCAGCGTGAGCACCAGCACGTACCCGAAGATCAGCCAGGCCGGTGCCCGGCCCGCCACCCCGACCGCGATGGCGAACAGGTACTCGGCCGCCCGCAACGCGGCCGGCACCAGCCAGTCCAGCGAGCCGTCGTGCGGTGCCCGCGAAGCCTGCGCGGCGCCCAGCAGCAGCACCAGCGCGAGCACCGGCACCCAGACCGGCAGGTCGCCGCCGCCGCGCACCGCGAGCAGCGCCCACACCAGCGTCCCCGCCGCGCCGAGCGCGCCGAGCACCGCCAGCAGCAGCGGCCGCCGCGCGGTCGGCAGCGTCCGCGCCAGCAGGCCGTCGTCGCGGTGCAGCCCCGCGTCCACAGTGGTCAGCACCGGCACCCGCATCCACCGCGCCCGCAGGGTCCGCAACCCCCCGGTGTACGCGAACGCCAGCGCACCCCAGACCAGCACCGCGACCAGCGCCACCAGCGGCCCGAACAGCGCGGCGGCAATCGCGATCAACGCCCACCGCTCACCGATCGGGAACACCACAGTGCGCTTCAGCCAGTACGACACCGAGCCGGTGTCCGCCTGCACCCGGGTCGACGCGGCGTTCAGCTTCCCGCCGATGCCGCCCGCGTCAGCGGTCACCACCTTCGGCCGCCGGGCCGCCTCGTCGTGCAGCGCGCCGTACCAGGTGTCGGTCATGTGCCGCACGGTCTGCAACGTCATCGCCGCGAGCGCCAGCGCCCAGCCGTACCGGAACCCGGCATGCGTGGCCCCGAAACCGAGACCGGCGTAGACCACGTACTCCTTGAACCGGTCGGCCATCGTGTCCAGCCAGCCGCCCCAGGCGCTGAAGTGCCGGGTGTAGCGCGCCAACTGCCCGTCCACGCAGTCCAGCACGAAACCCAGGTAGAGCAGGACCGCGCCGGCCACCAGCGCGGGCCGTCCACCGGCGCCGAACAGCACCGCCGCGCCCACCGCGAACGCGACCGAGACCATGGTGACCCCGGTCGGGCCGATCCCGATCCGGGCCGCCGCCTTCGTGACGTACGGGGACCACGTGCTGACGAAGAACGTGGTGAAGAAGTCGTCCCGCTCCTTCACCGACAGCTTCAGCTCGGCCCGGTCCTCGTCGACAGCGGCCACCGCCGCCTCGCCCGCCTCCCGCTGCGCCTCGTCGCCGACCCGGTGCGCCACGAGCAGACGTACCCGCTGGGCGAAGATCAGCGTGCCGCGCGCGGCGAGGTCGGCCACGAGCCGGTCCACCGCGCCCAGCGGCCCGCCCTCGGCGGCGCCGGGCGCGGCCGGCGCGGACGCCACATCGGCCAGGCGCGCGTCCGGCGCGGAGGCCGCGCCTGGTGCGCCGCCCGCGGCACGGCGGGCGGCGTCGGCGAGCGCCGGCCGGTCGGCCGCGCCCACCCGCAGTGCGCCACCGAAGACGCCGCTCGGGTCGGCGGCGCCGACCTCGACCACCTGCCCGCGCTCCTCGCGCACCGTGGCCTGGCCAGGAGCGGGCGGGTCGGTGAGCACCAGCGCGACCGTCGGCCCCACCGGGCTGGTCGCGAGATGCCGGAGTACGGCCGTGTGCGCCACCAGATCCGCGCCGCTCACCAGCACCGGGCCGGTCGCGGCGGCCACCAGGTCGGCCAGTTCGGTCAGGTCGGCGGCGATGCGCACGTCGTCCGCCCCGGCGCGGCGCCACTGCGCGGCCAGGCGCTCGGCGAGCGATTCCTCTTTGAGTCGGCCCGCCGGCTCGTCCGGGCGGCCCGATTCGCTCGGACGGCTCGGCTCGACCAGGTGGCTCGGCGGCTCGGTGAGCCGGCCCGCCGCCGGTTCGGCGGCGAGCACGATCGCGAGCGTCACCGCTTCGCCGCGTCGGCGTAGGCGGCCAGCGCCTCGTCGATCGTCCCGTCGACGATCAGCCGTCCGGCGTCGAGGTAGAGCCCCCGACGGCAGAACCGGGTGAGGTCCTTGTCGTTGTGTGACACCAGCACCAGCGTGCGCCCTTCCGCGAGAAGTCGCTCGATGGTCGCATAGCACTTCGCACGGAACTCCGCGTCCCCGACCGCTGTCACCTCGTCCACCAACAGCACCGGATGCGGCAGGTGCGCGATCACCGCGAAGCCCAGCCGCACCTTCATCCCCGACGAGTAGTGCCGCACCGACGTGTCGATGGCGCGTTCCACCTGCTCACCGGCGAACGAGACGATCTCGTCGAAGTGTTCCCGCAGGTACGCCGACGACAGCCCGTGCAGCCCGCCCACCAGGTACAGGTTCTCCCGGCCGGTCAGGTCGCCGGAGAACCCGGCGGACAGTTCGAGCAGCGGTGCCACCCGGCCGTGCACCCGGATCGAACCCTCATCCGGGATGAGCACACCGGCGATCAGCCGCAGCAGCGTGCTCTTGCCGGTGCCGTTGCGCCCCACCACGCCCACCGTCTCGCCCGGCTCGATCCGGAACGACAGGTCGCGCAACGGCCAGAACCGGCCCGCATCCGGATCGCGGGCGCCCCGGTGCACGATCAGCTCCCGTAGCCGCAGTTGGCGGCGCCGGTTGCGGACGAACCGGATGCCCAGCCCGTCCGCCTCGATGATCGGGGCCATTCAGAGTTCCTTCAACACTGCCGGTTCGAGGCGGTGGAACGCCCACCAGCCGAGCGCCAGCACCAGCACGCTGCCGGACACCGTGATCGTGAGCAGCCGGGCGTCGGGGAACTCGTCCGGATACCAGACCGCATGGTGGAGCTGGAAGATCCCGACCAGCGGGTTCAGCTCGTACCCGATCTTGAGCCAGCCCGGCATGCCCGACTCCCGCACCAGGTCGAGCGGGTAGATGATCGGCGTCGCGTAGAACAGCAGCCGGATGACCAGCCGCATGGTGCGCTCGATGTCGCGCATCAGCACGTTGCCCGCCGACAGCAGCAGCGCCAGGCCCACAAGCAGCACGAACTGCACCGCGACGGCGAGCGGCAGGGCCAGCAGACTCCAGCCGGGGCGGATCCTGCCGTGGCTCGCGTAGATCGCCGCGACGGCGACCAGGATCGGCAGCCCGGCCAGGTACTCGGCGAACCGGCCGGTGACCCGCCCGATGGGGAAGATCGGCCGGGGCAGGTTCATCGTGGTGATCAGCCGGGACTGCCCGGTCAGCGCGTTCGCCGCCTCGGTCAGCGCCGAACTCGCCCACATCCAGGCGAAGATCCCGGTGATGAGGAACAGCGGGTACGAGCCGGCCGCCTCGCCCAGATGCCGCCGGGTCGCGCCGGAGTAGAGCACGCCGAAGACGAACCAGTAGATCAGGCCCATGCCGAGCGGCTCGATCAGCGACCAGAAGTAGCCCAGCACCGACTGCTGGTACTTCACCGCGAGATCCCGGCGGACCAGGATGCGCAGCGAGGTGCGGGCGGACCAGAGCGCCGCGACGCCTGACGTCACCGCACCATGGTCGCGCCTTCCGTGCCGGCGCGACGGCCGTCCGCGCCGGGTCACCCCAACGGAGTCAGCACTCGATCACGTTGACGGCGAGCCCGCCCCGCGCGGTCTCCTTGTACTTGACCTTCATGTCCGCGCCGGTCTCCCGCATGGTCTTGATGACCTTGTCCAGCGACACGTGGTGCACCCCGTCACCGCGCAACGCCAGCCGGGCCGCCGTGATCGCCTTGATGCTCGCCACCGCGTTGCGCTCGATGCACGGGATCTGCACCAGGCCACCCACCGGGTCGCAGGTCAGCCCCAGATTGTGCTCCATGCCGATCTCGGCGGCGTTCTCCACCTGCTCCGGCGTACCGCCGAGCGCCTCGGCCAGCCCGGCCGCCGCCATCGAACACGCCGAACCCACCTCGCCCTGGCAGCCGACCTCGGCCCCGGAGATCGACGCGTTCTCCTTGAACAGCACGCCGATCGCACCCGCGGCCAGCAGGAACCGGACCACGCCCTCCTCGGATGCGCCGGGCACGAACCGGGTGTAGTAGTGCAGCACGGCCGGGATGATCCCGGCGGCGCCGTTCGTCGGCGCGGTGACCACCCGCCCGCCGGCCGCGTTCTCCTCGTTGACCGCCAGCGCGAACAGCGTCACCCAGTCCATCGCGCGCAGCGGATCCTGGCTGCCGGTCTCCGCCTCCAGGCTGCGCCGCATCTCGGCCGCGCGCCGCCGGACCTTCAACCCACCCGGGAGTACGCCGTCGCGGGTGCAGCCGCTCTCCACGCACTCACGCATCACCCGCCAGATCTCCAGCAGCCCCGCGCGTACGTCCGCCTCGCTGCGCCAGGACAGCTCGTTGGCGAGCATCACCTCGCTGATCGACAGGCCGGTCTCGGTGGTGACCTCGAGCAGCTCCGCGCCGGTCAGGAACGGGTGCCGTACCCGGGTGGTGTCCGCCTTGATCCGGTCCGCCCCGGCCGCCGCCTCGTCGACCACGAACCCGCCGCCGACCGAGTAGTACGTGCGCGTCCGCACCTCGTTCCCGGCCGCGTCGTACGCCGCGAACGTCATCCCGTTCGGGTGGTACGGCAGCGAGCGCCGGCGATGCAGCACCAGATCCGTGTCCGGGTCGAAGTCGATCCCCTGGCTGCCGAACAGGTCGAGCCGCCGCTGGGTGCGGATCCGCTCCACACGCGGCCCCACCGAGTCGGTGTCGACGGTCTCCGGGACCTCGCCCTCCAGCCCCAGCAGCACCGCCCGGTCACTGCCGTGCCCGTGACCGGTCGCGCCGAGCGAGCCGAACAGCTCCGCCCGTACCCGCGCCACGTCGGCGAGCTGCCCGTCGGCCTTCAGGCCCGCCACGAACGTACGGGAGGCCCGCATCGGCCCGACGGTGTGCGAGCTGGACGGCCCGATACCGACGCTGAAAAGATCGAAAACACTGATCATTGGCTGCTTTCCTCGCCGTCGTCCCCGTTGTGCGGATCCGAGCCGGTGCGTGGGTGCCGCGCCCGCCGGGCGGGTAGACGGCCGGCGCCCGGGGTGTGGGCGCCCGACCGGCGAGCCTACCTCGCCCCGGTGAATACCCGCCCACACTCCGCCACATGCCCGACCCCGGCGCGCGGTCCGCCCACTCCCCCGTCGATCTTGGAGTTGTGGCACCCAGAATGAGCGGGTTTGCGGCATCCGTGAACTGCCACAACTCCAAGATCGCCGCGCGCCACACGGAGCACCCGGCACCCCGGCGAGATCTTGGTACCAAACGGCCCTCATAGGGGCCCTTTCCTACCAAGATCTCCACCGATCCCACTCAACGGAACACATGTCCCGCGAGGCGGAAGGCGCGCTCGGCGCGGCAGGCACTCGCCGAACGGGCCCGTACCCACGCAACCGCCAACTCCCGCGATCTTGCAGTTGCGGCCCCCAACAAGGGTGCGAATCGGGCACAACGGGGGCCGCAAGTGCAAGATCGCGAGGAACAGGGGTGAGGGGCTGGGTGGGGCGGCCGAACAAGGGAGTGACCGTGGAGGGCGATTGTGTGACGGCATGGGGAGTCTTCGCGGACAGCACAGCGGGCGCGTCGGTGGGGCGGGTCCGGGGTAAGCACCTACGGGTGCCCGGGTCGCCGATCATCCTCGGGGCTGAGGGCGCGGCGCGTACCCCTTTCTACCGTGGAATCAGCGCGGCGGATCGCCGCAGAAGTGGGAGACGACGATGAGTCGCAAACTGGTCCGGCCCCGCCAGGGGCGCATGATCGCCGGTGTCTGCGCCGGCCTGGGGCAGCGGTTCGGCATGTCGGCCGGGATGGTCCGGCTGCTGTTCCTGCTGTCGCTGCTGCTGCCCGGCACGCAGGTGATCATCTACCTGATCCTGTGGATCCTGATGCCGAACGAGGACCGCTACCTCGCCACCCGCTGACGCGACACGAGCCGGGACACCGGTACGCGAGCCGGGACACCCGCACACACGCGACGCGCCCGCCCCGGAACACCGGGGGCGGGCGCGCGACGTCAGAGCAGAGGGTCAGAGCACGAAGGTCAGGGAGCCGTGTAGGTGACAGTCACCTTCTCGTACCCGAGGGACCGCAGCAGCCCTTCGAGCATCTTGCGGGTGTTCTCCTGGGCCCGGGCGGTGAGCCCGCTGTCCCGGGCGGCGGCGGTGATCCGGTCCTCGGCGAGCTTATAGATCTGCTGCTGCCGGTTGGGGTCGCCGGCCACCAGGTCGTTGAGCCGGTTGATCAGGCCGCGCTGCTCGGCGAACACGTAGCTCTTGTCCATGTCCAGGTCGGTCTCGCCGAGCTGCGGCGCGGGCAGCTTGATCTCGGCGGACTTGCCGTCCTCGGAGACGACGACGGCACCGTCGGCGATCTTCGCGAAGTCGACGTACGCCTCGACGCGGCCCGCCCCGACGAACAGCGTGCGCTCGTTGAGCAGGAAGTCGGGCACGTTGCGCCTGTCGTTCTGCACGTCGACCACCACCTGGAAGTTGCCCTCGGCGGCGACGTAGCGGCTCAGGTCACGGATCGACTTGAGCAACGGCGGCTGGCTGCGGTCGGTCTGCTCCTTGGCGAACGGGTTGCGGAAGTCGGGCAGCAGACCGGTGGCCTGCACGCCGAGCAGCACCACCACCGCCAGCGCCGCCGCGCCGAGCACCCAGAGCAGGCCGCGCACCGGGCCGCCGCCCGACGCCGGGGCGCCCGGGGCGTACTCGCGGTCGTGGTCGGGCGTGCCCTCCGCCCGGTCGCGAAGGGACTCGCTGGTGGGGTAGTCCGGGAACTCCCGGGTGGGCTCGTTGATGTCACCGTCGCGGGCCATCGCCCTCACCGTCCTCGTCCGACAGAGTCCTCGTCCGACACATCGACTGACAATGACGGTACGGCCACCGTGCGACAGTCGCGCGCCGAGCGACCCGATCGGGTGAAACAGCAGGTCAGGCGAACGCGGACACGCCGGTCAGCCGCTGGCCGATGACGAGCTGGTGGATCTCCGAGGTGCCCTCGTAGGTGAGCACGCTCTCCAGGTTGTTGGCGTGCCGCATCACCGGGTACTCCCCCGAGACGCCGTTGGCGCCGAGGATCGTGCGGCACTGCCGGGCGATGGCGAGCGCCTCGCGGACGTTGTTCAGCTTGCCCACGCTCACCTGGTGGGGCCGCAGCGAGCCGGCGTCGGCGAGGCGGCCGAGGTGCAGCGCGAGCAGCATCCCCTTGTTCCACTCCACCGCCATGTCGGCGAGCTTGGCCTGGGTGAGCTGGAAACCGGCGAGCGGGCGGCCGAACTGGGTGCGCGTGGTCGCGTACTCCAGGGCCGTCTCCAGGCAGTCGCGGGCCGCGCCGAGCGCGCCCCAGACGATGCCGTGCCGGGCCTCGGTCAGGCACCCCAGCGGCGCCTTGAGCCCGATCGCCTCGGGCAGTCGCGCGTCAGCCGGCAGCCGGACGTCGTCGAGCGCGATCTCGCCGGTCAGGGACGCGCGCAGCGACATCTTGTGCCGGATCTCGCGCGCCGTCACCCCCGGCGTGTCCATGGGTACGGCGAAACCGCGCACCCCTTCGTCGGTACGCGCCCAGATCACGCCCACGTCGGCGATCGGCGCGTTGGTGATCCACAGCTTGCTGCCGTTCAGGATCCAGTCGTCGCCGTCGCGGCGGGCCCGGGTGGCCATCGACCCCGGATCGGAGCCGTGGTCCGGCTCGGTGAGCCCGAAACAGCCGATCGCCTCGCCGGCCGCCATCGCGGGCAGCCAGCGCTGCTTCTGCTCCTCGCTGCCGAAGCGCCAGATGGCGTACATGGCCAGCGATCCCTGCACCGAGACCAGCGACCGGACACCGGAGTCGCCGGCCTCCAGTTCCAGACAGGCCAGCCCGTACGCGACGGCCGATGAGCCGGCGCAGCCGTACCCGGTCAGGTGCATGCCGAGCAGGCCGAGCTTGCCGAACTCGCGGGCCAGTTCCCGGGCCGGCACCTCGCCGTCCTCGTACCAGCCGGCGACGTGCGGGCGTACCCGGTCGGTCACGAGCCGGCGCACGACGGCGCGGATCTGCCGCTCCTCCTCGCTGAGCGACGCATCGATGTCGAGCAGGTCGAGAGGAGTCATGGCGTCACCTTAACCAAGACTCAGTGAGGCGTCACTCGCCCTGGTCACCGAGCACGAGCACCCGCGCGTGGATCTGGTTGCGCTGCTGGAGCGCCGCGCGCAGCGCACGGTGCAGGCCGTCCTCCAGGTAGAGGCCGCCGTTCCACTGCACGACGTGCGGAAAGAGGTCGCCGTAGAAGGTGGAGTCCTCCGCGAGCAGCTTGTCCAGCGCGAGTTCGCGCTTGGTGGTGATGAGCTGGTCAAGCCGCAGCGGGCGCGGCGGGATCTCGGCCCACTGCTTCAGCGTGAGGTTGTGCTCCGGGTAGGGACGCCCGTCCCGGACCGCCCTGAAGATCACGGCGTGCTCTCCTCCCCAGGCCAGGCTGACAATGTGGATGTCAGCCTAACCGCTCAGGTCCACCGTCCCCGCCGCACCACATCCTGCACCGGACGCCGCCCCCGGCGCAGCGACGGTGACCGGTGGTCGACGGCTCGGTAACCTATTGTGATTGCGCCGATCGGGTGCAGTTCCGGCGGTACCCCGAACGCCTCCCGGTACGCCCCGATGCGCTGCGGCGGGATCCCGAAGAAGCAGGCGCCGAGGCCCTCGTCCACGGCGGTGAGCAGCATCAGCAGCGCCGCGAAACCGGTGTCCACGTACCAGTAGGGCACCGGCCAGCGGTCCTCGGCGCGGTCCGACCAGCCCTTGTCGGCCTCGGCGTAGCGGTCCAGGTAGGCGTCGCGGTTGGCGTGCGGCACCACGATCAGCGGGGCCCGGCGCATACCGGCCAGCCAGCGCTCCCGGCCGCCGCCATCCGGCGTGGTCGCGGTCCAGAACCGTTCCCGGTCCTCGGGTTCCTCCAGCACCAGGAAGCCCCAGCCCTGCGAGAACCCGGCCGACGGGGCCCGGACGGCGTGGTCCAGCAGCCGGTCCACCACCTCCGGCGGCACCGGCCGGTCGGGGTCGTAGTTGCGCACCATCCGGCGGCGCCGGACGACCTCGGCGAACTCCACGCTCAGACCTCCGGGCGGACGCCCCAGGCGCCCCGCCAGGTCTGCCCCGGCTCCAGCATGATCAGATCCTTGCCGGAGCGGAACGCGTCGGGCGGGCAGGTCATCGGCTCCACCGCCACGGACCGGCGGTGCCGCTCCCCGCCGAGGGTGTCACCGGTGAACACCTGCCACCAGCCGAACTCGCGGTCCGCCCAGATCCGCAGCCCGGACGAGCCGTCCGGCGCGCTCAGCACCACCGCCGAGCCGCCGTCGGCGTCCCGCTCGACGTCACCGAACGCGGTGTCGAGGACCAGGTCGCCGATCGGGCGCGGGCTGGTGAAGTCGAACTCGGAGCCGGTCACGTCCGCGGCGGCGACCGGCAGCAGGCGGCTGTCCACCAGCACCCGGCGCCGGGCCGGCAGGTGCAGCCGCAGCTCGTCCACGCCGACCTTGGGCAGTTGCAGATAGGGGTGTACGGAGAAGCCGAACGGCGACGGCTCGTCGGAGAGGTTCGTCGCCTCGTGCTCGGCCCGCAGGCCGTCCGGGCCGACGCTCCACCGGGCCCGCAGCCGCAGCGCCCACGGGTAGCCGGGGCTCGGCGGCAGGTCGTAGCCGATGGTCACGCTGTCCGCCGACTGCTCGATCGGCTGCCACCGCACCCAGTTCACCAGGCCGTGCAGGGCGTTGTGCCGCTCCGGCTCGGTGAGGTCGAGCTGCAACGACCGCTCCCCGACCGTGTAGACGCCGTCCCGGATCCGGTTCGGCCAGGGTGCCAGCACCTGCCCGGCCGAGCCGGGGCAGACCTCGTCCTCGGCGTACCCGTCGAGGTGGTCCACGCCGTCGTATCGGTAGGCCCGCAGCCCGCCGCCCACCTCGACCACGACGGCCTCGTGGCCGTCGGCCGCGATGGTCCACTGTGTACCGGACGGTGGCTGCGCGTCGATCCCCATGTCGGCGACCCTACCGTCAGCGGCGCTCCTCGGCGGGGGTGGTCGAGCGATAGCGCAGCAGCGCCGGGAACGCCACCACCAGCAACACCGCGAGTACGGCGGCGGCCAGACCGCCACCGACCATGGCGAAGCCGGTGCCGAAACCGGCGGCCATCGCACCGGCGCGCAGGTCGCCCAGACGCGGGCCGCCGGCCACCACCACCGTGTTCACGCCCTGGAGGCGGCCACGCATCCGGTCCGGCGCGTACACCAGCAGCATCGACTGGCGCAGCGTGGCGCTGACCAGGTCGGCGGCGCCGGCGACGCCCAGCAGCACCACCGCGACCCACAACTGCCCGGCCAGCCCGGCGAGCGCGATCGCCACGCCCCAGCCGACCACCGCCACGGTGAGCGCGAGGCCCTGGCGGCGCACCCGGCCGATCCAGCCCGAGGTCAGGCCGCCGAGCATCGCGCCGATGGCGATGGAGCTGTAGAGCCAGCCCACCGCCGAGGCGCCGCCGAAGCGTTCCTGCGCCAGCTCCGGGAACAGCGCCCGCGGCATGGCCAGGATCATCGCGATCAGGTCGATGGCGAAGGAGAGCAGCAGGACCCGCGTGGTCGCCAGATAGCGGAAGCCGTCGATGATGCTGGCGAACCCGGCCTTGCGTACGCCGCCGTCCGGGTCCGGCGCGGGCGGCATCGCGGGCAGCCGCAGCGTGGCCCAGAGCGACGCGGTGAACAGCAGCGCGTCCGCCGCGTACGCGATGGGCAGCGCCACCCCGACCTGCCAGGCGGCGAAGATCAGCCCGGCGGCGAGCGGGCCGAAGACGGCGGCGGCGGTGAACGTGGTGAAGTTCAGCGTCGTGGCCGCCGGGACCAGCTCGGCCGGCACGAGCCGGGGCAGGATCGCGCTGCGGGCCGGCGAGGTGATCGCGAAGGCCGTCGACTGGAGGCCGACGAGCAGTAGGAGCAGCAGCGGGCTGCGCGCTCCGGCCAGCGACTGCACCAGCAGCCCGAGCGTCGAGGCCCAGAGCACGCAGCCGCCGACGAGCAGCACCCGACGGCGGTCCCGGGCGTCGGCGACCGCGCCGCCCCACAGCCCGAAGATCAGCAGCGGTACGAAGCCGGCGATGCCGAGCAGACCGACCCACAACGAGCCGCCGGTCAGGTCGAACATCTCCACCGGCACCGCCACGGCGGTGAACTGGAAACCGAACATGGCGATCGCGTTGCCGGTCCAGACGCGCCGGTACGCGGGCACGCGCAGCGGACGCAGGTCGATCGCCCAGCGGCGCGCCCCCCGCCGCCGGTCCGAAGTGACGTCGGTCACGGCGCGAGCCGCTCGACGACGAAGACCCCGTCTCCGGTACGCCGGAAACGCAGCCGGTCGTGCAGCCGGCTGGCCCGGCCCTGCCAGAACTCGACGGTCTCCGGACGGACCCGGAACCCGCCCCAGTACGGCGGCGCGGGGATCGGGTCCACGTCGGCGAACCGCTCGGCAGCCGCCCGGTACGCCGCGTCGAGCGCGGTCCGGTCCGGCACCACTGTCGACTGGGCGCTGGCCCACGCCCCGAGCTGCGAGCCGCGCGGCCGGCTGGCGAAGTACGCCTCGGTCTCGGCGCGGTCCACCTGCTCGACCCGGCCCGTCACGATCACCTGCCGCTGCATCGGGAACCAGGGGAACACCAGGCTGGCCCACGGGTTGCCGGTCACCTCGGTGCCCTTGCGCGACCCGTGGTTGGTGTAGAAGACGAAGCCGTCCGGGCCGTACCCCTTGAGCAGCACGGTGCGCCCACTGGGCCGGCCCTCGGCGTCGGCCGTGCCGAGCACCATCGCGTTCGGCTCCGGCAGCGGATGGGCCACCGCGTCCGCGAACCAGCGGGCGAACTGGGTGTGCCAGTCCGGTGCCAGGTCCGTCTCGGTCAGGCCCAGGTCGGCGGCGTACTCGTTACGCATACCGGCCGGGGCGGGTGTGTCGCCTGTCACTGTGGTAGTCCCTCTCCCGGGCGTGCCGGCGTCCCCCGACGCTGGCCAGGCCCCGGTACCCAGTCTTCTCCTTCCCGAACGGGGGTCCACCGGCGGGGATGTCGCGTGGCGCACAGTGGCTGTGGGTCGCGCAGCGCGTTACCCACCGGGCAAGATGTCACGAACCACATCCCTGAAGGGTCGCCTGAGCTGCGGGGCTCGATCAGCCCGCCCGGGCGCGCCGAGCCGAAGCCAGGAGTCGACATGTCCGATTTCAAACCGGGCCTGGAGGGCGTCGTAGCCTTCGAGACCGAGATCGCCGAACCCGACCGCGCGGGGGGATCACTGCGCTACCGGGGCGTGGACATCGAGGACCTGATCGGCCAGGTCTCGTTCGGCAACGTCTGGGCACTGCTGGTGGACGGCCGGTTCGGCCCGGGCCTGCCGCCGGCCGAGCCGTTCCCGGTGCCGGTGCACTCCGGTGACATCCGCGTCGACGTGCAGTCCGCGGTCGCCATGCTGGCCCCGTACTGGGGGCTCAGCCAGCTCCTCGACATCTCCGACGAGCAGGCCCGCGAGGACCTGGCCCGGGTGTCGGTCACCGCGCTGTCCTTCGTCGCCCAGTCGGCGCGCGGCCTGGGCCTGCCGGCCGTGCCGCAGAAGGAGATCGACAAGGCGGAGACCATCGTCGAGCGGTTCATGAAGCGCTGGCGGGGTGAGCCCGACCCGCGGCACGTCAAGGCCGTCGACGCGTACTTCATCTCGGCCGCCGAGCACGGCCTGAACGCCTCCACCTTCACCGCCCGGATCGTCGCCTCCACCGGCGCGGACGCCGCGGCCTGCATCTCGTCCGGCATCGGCGCGCTCTCCGGCCCGCTGCACGGCGGCGCCCCGTCCCGGGTGCTCAGCATGCTGGAGGCGGTCGAGCGCAGCGGCGACGCCGACGGGTACGTCAAGGGCGTCCTCGACCGGGGCGAGCGCCTGATGGGCTTCGGCCACCGGGTCTACCGGGCCGAGGACCCGCGCGCCCGCGTGCTGCGGCGTACCGCCAAAGAGCTGGGCGCGCCGCGCTTCGAGGTCGCCGAGGCGCTGGAGAAGGCCGCGCTGGCCGAGCTCCAGGCCCGCCGCCCGGACCGCGTCCTCGCCACCAACGTCGAGTTCTGGTCGGCCGTGGTGCTGGACTTCGCCGAGGTGCCGGCGCACATGTTCACCTCGATGTTCACCTGCGCCCGGATGGGCGGCTGGTCGGCGCACATCCTGGAGCAGAAGAAGCTCCAGCGGCTGGTCCGGCCGTCGGCCACGTACGTCGGCCACGCCCCGCGCAAGCCGCAGCAGGTCGAGGGTTGGGACGCCATCCCGCACGGCGTCTGACGTCTCGCCCGGAGCCCCGTTCCCCTGCCGGTGGAGCGGGGCTCCGGCATTTCCGGGGCCGGCACGCCAGGCGTGTGGCGGACGCCTCACCGACCGGGGTGGGACAGCCCGCCGGACGTGCCCGGGCAGGTGCGAGGATGGCCGTGGCAGTGTCGCCGGAACGGGCTCGGACGCCGCCCGCCGCCACGCGGCAGGACATCGTCCGCGCCTGCCAGCTCACCTCTCGCCCATGCGGAAGGATCTTCAAGACCGTGGCTGACGCACCGACCATCCGGATTCCCGACGAGATCAGGCCCGCCGACGGACGATTCGGCTGCGGCCCGTCCAAGGTCCGTCCGGCCGCGGTCTCCGCCCTCGCCGACGTCGCCACCAGCTACCTGGGCACGTCGCACCGGCAGAAGACGGTCCGCGACCAGGTGGCCCGGCTGCGCCGCGGCCTGGCCGAGTTCTTCTCCCTGCCCGAGGGGTACGAGGTGGTGCTCGGCAACGGCGGCACCACCGCGTTCTGGGAGGTCGCCACGTTCGGCCTGATCCGCGACCGGGCCCAGTTCGCCAGCTTCGGCGAGTTCGGCGCCAAGTTCGCCAAGTCGGTCTCCGACGCGCCGTTCCTCGGTGAACCGACCGTCCGCAAGTCCGACGCGGGCAGCGCCCCGTCGCTCGTGGCCGAGGCCGGCGTGGACGTCTACGCCACCCCGCACAACGAGACCTCCACCGGTGTCGCGGTGCCGATCAGCCGGGTCGCGGGCGCCGACGAGGGCTCGCTGCTGCTGGTCGACGCCACCTCCGGCGCGGGCGGGCTGGACGTGGACGTCGCCCAGACCGACGTCTACTACTTCGCCCCGCAGAAGTGCTTCGGCTCCGACGGCGGGCTCTGGCTAGCCCTGATGTCACCGGCCGCGCTGGCCCGGGCCACCGAGGTCAAGGAGTCGGGCCGCTACATTCCGGCCTTCCTCGACCTGGTCACCGCGATCGACAACTCGCGGCTGGAGCAGACGTACAACACCCCGGCGCTGGCGACCATCTTCCTGGCCGCGGAGCAGACCGACTGGATGAACTCGCAGGGCGGGCTGGCCTGGGCGGCCAAGCGCACCGCCGAGAGCGCCGGCATCGTGTACGGCTGGGCCGAGCGCTCGTCGTTCGCCACGCCGTTCGTGTCGGACCCGGCGTTGCGGTCCAACGTGGTCGCCACCGTCGACTTCGCCGACGAAGTGGACGCGACGGCGATCGCCAAGGCGCTGCGCGCCAACGGCATCGTCGACACCGAGCCGTACCGCAAGCTGGGCCGCAACCAGCTTCGGGTGGCGCTGTTCCCGGCCGTCGAGCCGGCCGACGTCGAGGCGCTCACCGCGTCCATCGACTACGTGGTCGAGCGACTCTGATCACTCCGTCACGGTGCGTGGCCGTCGGGGCTCCGGCGGCCACCCACCGTGATCGTTACCGCAGCTCAGTCACGACATGCCGGGGTGTCGCAGTCCCCATCGCCGGGTAGATGAGCGTACGGTGGTGCGAGACGCCCGGGTGGCCGGCTCCCGTGGCGTGACGGCCAGCGAAGCGGGACGGAGGCAAGCCCATGCGCCCAGTACGCTTCGTCGCCCTCTCCGAGGACGGCCAGGCCCTGGTGCTCGCCGACGAGGTGGGGCGCCTGCTGGCGCTGCCCATCGACGAGCGGATCGCGTCGGCGCTGCACGCCGAGCCGGGCGCCCCGCCGCTCGCGGTGGTGCCGAGCGCCACCGACCCGACGCCGTCACTGTCCCCGCGGGACATCCAGGCCCGGATCCGGTCCGGCGAGTCCGCGGAGGACGTCGCCCGCATCGCCGGTGTACCAGTCGACCGGGTGCTGCGCTACGCCGGCCCGGTGCTCCAGGAGCGGGCCATGCTCGCCCAGCACGCCCGCCGCACCCGGCTCAAGGGCGCGGAGAAGCCGACCCCGCTGGCCGAGGTCGTCAACGGCCGGCTGGCCCAGCACGGCATCGACACCGAGAAGATCTCGTGGGACGCCTACCGCCGCGACGACGGCACCTGGCGGATCATCGCGACCTGGCCGTCCGGCAAGGCCACCGCGCAGGCGGTGTGGGATCTGGACAAGACCCGGCAGAACGTCGCCCCGCACGACGACATGGCGCAATACCTGTGCGCCGAGCGGCCCACGCCCATCCTCGGCCAGGAGCCGGCGCCGGAGCGGGGCGGCCACGCGCTGCCCGGTCCGTCGCGCGGCGAGCCGAGCCGGGGTGGGCACGGCCTGCCGGCCGGATCCGAGCACGCCCGTCCGGGGCGTGACCCGATCCGCGCCGGCCGGGACGCGCTGCTCGCCTCGCTGGACCGTCCGCTCGGCGGCACGTCCGGGCGTGGTCTCGACACCCGTTCCCCGGCCGCGCTGGCCGGGCAGGAGGCGCCCCGTCAGCGGGCCGTCGCAGGTGGTGCCGCGGCGCTGCTCGGTGGTGGGCAGGGTTCGGCCTTCGACGACGACTCGGACGCGCCGAAGGAGATCCCGGCCGTACCCTCGCTTGCCGTGCTGCGACCGCGCCGCACCGGCCCCGCGACGGCGACCGGCGGTGCGGGCGCCGAGTCCACCGAGGCCGGTGGCAAGCCGCGCAAGCGGCTGCCGAGCTGGGACGACGTCCTGTTCGGCACCGGCCCGGCGGCCCGCGAGTCATCCTGATCCATCGCTCCACCCTGGCTCGTTGACGAGGCACTCGAAGTGCCGGCGTGCCAGGGTGGAGGCATGGAGTACACGAACCTGGGACGCACCGGTCTGTCCGTGAGCCGACTCTGCCTCGGCACGATGAACTTCGGTCCGCAGACCGACGAGCCGGACAGCTTCGCCATCATGGACCGGTCGCTCGAACACGGGATCAACTTCTTCGACACCGCGAACGTCTACGGCTGGAAGCTCGGTGAGGGCGTCACCGAGCAGATCGTCGGCCGCTGGTTCGCGCAGGGCGGCGGGCGCCGCGACAAGGTCGTCCTCGCCACCAAGGTGTACGGAAAGATGGGCGAGTGGCCCAACGAGCAGGGCCTGAGCGCCCGGCACATCATCCGGGCCTGCGAGGACTCGCTGCGCCGGCTCCAGACCGACACGATCGACCTCTACCAGATGCACCACGTCTCCCGGACCACGCCGTGGGAGGAGATCTGGCAGGCGATGGAGACGCTCGTCGCCCAGGGCAAGGTGCTCTACGTCGGCTCGTCGAACTTTGCCGGCTGGCACATCGCGCAGGCGCAGGCCGCGGCCGGCAAGCGCAACTTCCTCGGCCTCGTCTCCGAACAGTCGATCTACAACCTGCTGACCCGCCACGTCGAGCTGGAGGTCGTCCCGGCCGCCCAGCACTACGGCCTGGGCATCATCCCCTGGTCGCCGCTGCACGGCGGGCTGCTCTCCGGCATCATCCGCAAGATGGCCGAGGGCAGCGCGGCGCGGGGCACCACCGGCCGCTCGGCCGACGCGCTGGCCGAGCACCGGAACACGATCGAGGCGTACGAGAAGCTGTGTGCCGACCTCGGCCACGACCCGGCCGACGTGGCGCTGGCGTGGCTGCTGTCCCGGCCGGGCGTGACCGCCCCGATCGTGGGTCCGCGCACCATGGACCAGCTCGACCGCAACCTGGGCGCCCTCGACGTCCACCTCGACGAGCCCACCCTCACGCGCCTCGACGAGTTGTTCCCGCCGGTGGGCAACGGCGGCCCCGGCCCAGAAGCCTGGGCCTGGTAAACCCTGC
>NZ_WBKS01000054.1:0-35043 GCF_008868145.1 Micromonospora sp. AMSO1212t | reverse complement strand
CCCCCGCCGGCCGCCCCGCCCCGGCAGCGCGCCGACGACGACCGGCCCGAGTCGGCGCCGGAGGAGGCCGCCGAGGTGCTGGGCGGTGAGACGCCGCCGGGTCCGGCCGCCACCGCCACCGCCCGGCCGGTGCCCTGGCTACCCGAGCTGACCTGGCTGCTGCACGGCGTGGCGGTCGCTGTCGCGCTGGCGTACGCGGTCACCGGCCTGCTGCGCGCCACCACGGTGCCGCCGGCCGCCGCCGCGGGTACGGTGCTGCTGCTCGCCGCCCTGGTCGCGCTGGCCGGGACGCTGGTGCTGCGCCGGCCGCCGCTGCCGGACATCGGCGCCGGCATCCTCACGCTGGCGGTCATCGGCGCGCTCGGGCGGGTCGCCTCGGTGGCCCTGCCGGGCCGGTCCCTGCTGCTCATCTCCGCCGTCATCGCGCTGACCGGGCTCGCCGTCCGGGCCGTACCGGAGACGGCCCGGCGTGGTCCGCAGATCGCCTCCGCGGTGGCGCTCACGGTCAGCGGCCTGGTGGTCGCCGGTGGCGCGCTGCGCGCCGGACTGGCGCCGGTCCGGGCCGCGTTGCCGGCCTGGTCGGCGGATCTGGCCGGATGGCACGCCGAGCTGGCCCGGGCGGTCGGGCCGACCGGCTGGCAGCTGGCGGCCAGCGCGCTGCTGCTGACCGTCGCCGCTGTGATCGCGCTGCCGGCCGAGATCCGGCGCGAGTTCGCGGTGGTCGGCGCGGCGCTCACCGCGCTCGCCGTACCCGCCTCGCTCGGTCTGGGCTGGGCGGCGGCCTGCTGGCCGATGCTGCTGACCGCTGTCGCGATCGGCGTGCTCGGGCTGACCGCACGCACCGAACGGGCCGCGGTGGCGCACGCGGTGACAGCGGCCGGGCTGGGCCTGGTCGGCGCGGGCGCGGCGCTCACGCGCCCGGCGCTCACTGCGGCGGCGCTGACGGTGCTGTTCCTGGCCGGGGCGCTGGTGTCCCTCGCCCCACGGGTCCGGCTCGCCGCCGCCGCGACGGACACGGTCTGCGCCTGGGCCGCGGGGGGCGCGGCGTTCGCCCTGCCCGGCGCCGTCGCCGCGTTCGTGGCGGCCACCGTGCCGACGCCGCCGGTCGCCACACCGGCGAACCTGCGCGAGATCACCGTGCCGATCCTCGCGGCGAGCTTCCTCGCCGTCTGCGTCACGCTCGGCTACGCCGCCCTGGTGCAGGTGGCGCAGCGGCACCTGAGCATGCCGCACGCGCTCGGCACTGTGCTCGGCGCGGTGGCCGTCGCCGCCGCCGCGTTCGGCGCTCCGGGCGCGACCTCGGCCGACGCCTGGGTGGGCAGCCTGCTCCTGGTCGCCGCCGCGCTGCTGGCGCTCGCCCCCCGCATCGACGCCGGGCGCCGGGCCGACATGTCCCTCGACGGGTCCGACCTGGCGCTGGCCTCCACCACCGTGGCGCTCGTCGCCACGCTGGCCCGGATCGCCGCGGTGCTCGCCCCCGGCGGCCAGCTCGTGGTGGCCTCCGCGCTGGTGCTGCTGGTGGCGGTGGCCGCCCGGGCGCTGCCCGAGGAGTGGCGGCGCGGCCCGATCCTCGGCATCGCCGCCGGTGGCACTCTGATCGGCCTGATCGCCGCCTGGAGCGCGTTGCGCGGCGGGCTCGGCGTGCTCGCCACCCCCGGCCCGATCTGGGCCGGTGACCTGACCGGCTGGCCGGCCGCGCCGACCGGCGGCTCGACCTGGCAGGCCCCGGTCGCGCTGGCGCTGCTGGCGGTGACAGCGGCCATCCTGCTGCCGCCACCGTGGAAGTACGACGTCTCCGGCCTGGCCGCCGTGCTCGCCACGGTGGGCGCCCCGGCCGCGTTCGACCTGCCCTGGTGGTCCCCGGTGCTGGTCGGCTGCATGGTGGCCACCGTCTACGGCATGGCCGCCGCCGCGTCGGCCGATCCCCGGGCCGCGCTGTCCCGGGCCACGGTGGCCGGGGTGGTGGCGCTGCACGCCGCCGGCGCCGGGCTGGTGCGGCCGTGGACCACAGCGCTGGCGCTGGGCAGCATCGCGCTGATCGGCGCCACGGTGGCCGCCGTGGCCCGGGCGGTCGCGCCGTCGCTCGTCGACGACGTCCGCACCGAGGGCATGCCGCCGCACCTGGTGCAGGTGGGCGGCGCGGGCGCCGGAGCCGCACTGCTCGCGATGCCCGGCGCGGTGGCCGCGCTCGCAGTCGAGTACGACCGCCCACCCCAGGTGGTGCTCACCGCCGCGCTCGCCGCCGCCAGCATCGGTCTGGCCGCGATCGCGGCGGTACGCCGGCAGGTGCCGCAGTATCTCCCGTACGCCAGCGTCGCGGTGGTCGGCGCGGCCACCGTCACCGCCGCCGCGGCGCTCGCGGTCGGCCTGCCGGCGGGCGTGTTCGCTGCCGCCGCCGCGCTGCTCGGTGTGCTCGCCGAACTGGTACGGGCCGCCACCGTCCCGCCCGCCGGTTCGGGTCGGCCGGTACGCCGCTGGACCGTGCTGCTCAACGGCGCGCTGCGGCGTGCCCCGGACGACCCCGAGCTGCGCTGGCGGGTCAGCCCGGCCGCCGGTGCGCTCGCCGCCGCGGCGCTGCCCACCGCGCTGGCACTGGCCACCCTGGCGCCGTCGCTCGTGGTGGCGCTGTTCTCGCCGTTCGCGGTGCTGAGCCGGGTGTGGCAGGGACCGCCACCGGAATTGCTGACCCCGCCGCCAGAGGCGGTCAACCCCACGCACGTGCTCACCGCGCTGCTGCTGACAGTGACCGCGGCGTTCGCCGCCACCGGGTTCAGCGGCGGGCGCCGGTCCCGGGCGGTGCCGGTGATCCTGCCCGGCGCGGCGATCACGCTGCTGATCACGCCGGTGGCGCTCGGCAAGGGCTGGCCGGTGACCGCGCTGGCCGCGCTCGCGGTGTTCACCATCTCGATGCTCGGACTGGCGCTCACCCCGCCGCCGGCGATCGCCGAGCCGGGCCGGTCGATCCGGGTGGCCCGGGTGCTGGTCTTCACGCTCGGTCTGGCCGCCGGTGGCGCCGGGCTCGCCGGCAGCCTCGCCACGAGCGACCTGACCGTGTTCACGCTCGGCGGGGCGGTCGGTGTGGGCGCCGTCGCCGCGCTGTTCGGCACCACCCGGCGCGCCCGCATCCTGGGCTGGTTGTTCGGCTCGGTGATGGCTCAGCTGTTCGTGCTCACGATCGGCCTGAAGTCCGGGCTGGCGGCGGTCTGGTCCGCGTTCGGGGTGCTCGCGGTCGGTGCGGCGTTGCAGGTGTTCGCCGCCACGCTGCCCCGGCTGCGCCGTCCCGAGGCGTACCGGGAGGCGGCCACCGTCGAGTGGAGCGGCTACGGGGCGGCGCTCATCGCGCTGGCGCTGGCGTACGACTCGCCCCGGCACATCGCCGCGCTGCTGGCCGCCTGGGGCGCGGTCCTCGGGGTGGCGGCCAGCCGTCCGGGACGCCGGCCGATGGAACGCAACCTGCTGTTCTGGGCGGTGGTGGCCTGCGAGATCAGCGCCTGGTGGATCCTGATGCGGGTGGCCGACGTGGCGCTGCCGGAGGCGTACACGCTGCCGTTCGCCGCGCTCGCCCTGCTGGTCGGCGTCCTGCAACTGCGGCACCGGCCCGACCTGTCGAGCTGGGTGGCGTACGGGCCGGCGCTGGTCACCGCGTTCCTGCCCACGCTGGCGATCGTGATCGCCACCGACTCCAGCATGCTGCGCCAGGTGCTGCTGCTGCTCGGCGCCGTCGCGGTGCTGATCTTCGGCTCGACCAGCCGGCAGCAGGCCCCGGTGATCGTCGGGGCGACGGTGACCGCGATCGCGGCCGTGCACGCGCTGTTCAGCCTCGGCCCGTGGCTGGTGCTGATCCCGGTCGGCATCGTGCTGCTGGTGCTCGGCGCGAGCAACGAGCGCCGCCGTCGCGCCCAGGAGCGCCTGCAGACCGCACTACGCGGCATGCGGTGAGCCGGTCGGGCCGGCGCGATGTCCCCAGGGCTCGGGTTCGCCCACGGTCCGCAGCGCCCCACCCGACCGCGCGCAGTTCAGTCACATTCCGTGTTGGCGGGCCGCACCAGGGGCAGCTCTCCCTTCCGCCTTTGCTCTGCATCCACGGGCGCAACGATTACCCATCGTGACGAGAGCCGTCGCCGCTCCAATGTGCGACATCACCTGAACCACAGGTCGGAGCGCTGCTGCGTCAATGGCTGCAGAGCAAAGTCGGCGGAGGGCACAAAGACCCGCCAGCCCGGCCGGTCACTTTGAGTGACCGGCAGCTCTGAATACCCAGAGTGAGCAGAGCCCGCCGCCGATCCGGTCGACGGCGGCGGCCGGTGGCGTCGCGCCGGGCGCTCAGGTCAGGGAGGCGCGCAGCGCCGCTTCCTTCTCCGCGACCAGGTCCTCCAGGCTCGCCTGGTAGGCGGCCATCTTCTCGCGCAAGGCCGGATCGGAGGCGCCCAGGATGCGTACCGCGAGCAGACCGGCGTTGCGAGCGTTGCCGATCGACACGGTGGCAACCGGCACGCCGGCCGGCATCTGCACGATGGACAGCAGCGAATCCATGCCGTCCAGGTACTTCAACGGCACCGGGACGCCGATCACCGGCAGCGGGGTGACCGAGGCGACCATGCCGGGCAGGTGAGCCGCTCCGCCCGCGCCCGCGATGATCACCTGGACACCGCGGCCGGCGGCGGTCCGGCCGTACTCGATCATCTTGACCGGGGTGCGGTGCGCCGAGACCACGCCCACCTCGTACGGCACGCCGAACTCGTCGAGCGCCTCGGCGGCGGCCTTCATGACCGGCCAGTCCGAGTCGCTGCCCATGATCAGCCCGACGGTGCTCATCACTGCCCCTCCTGGAGCCGGCGGGCAGCACGCGCGGCCCGGGCCCGTACGTCATCGAGGTCGTTGCCGAGCACTGTGACGTGCCCGATCTTGCGGCCTGGGCGGACCTGCTTGCCGTACAGATGGACCTTGGCACCGGGCTCGTCGGCGAACAGGTGGTGCAGCCGCTCGTCGATCGACATGCCGCCCGGCTCGCCGCCCAGCACGTTCGCCATCACCACGACCGGCGCGGTCAGCGAGGTGTCCCCCATCGGGTAGTCGAGCACCGCCCGCAGGTGCTGCTCGAACTGCGAGGTCCGGGCCCCCTCGATGGTCCAGTGCCCGGAGTTGTGCGGCCGCATCGCCAGCTCGTTGACGACCAGCCCGGACGGCGTGTCGAACAGCTCCACCGCGAGCAGGCCGACCACGCCGAGCGCGGTGGCCAGGTCGATGGCGAGCTGCTGAGCGGCCACGGCCTGCTCCTCGGGCAGGTCGGGCGCGGGCGCGAGCACCTCGACGCAGATCCCGTCGCGCTGCACCGTCTCCACCACCGGGTACGCGGCGACCTGCCCGAACGGCGAGCGGGCCACCTGCACGGCCAGCTCCCGGCGCAGCGCCACCCGTTCCTCCACCAGCAGCGGGGTGCCACCGGCGAGCAGCGTGGCGGCCAGCTCGCCGGCCTGGCCGGCGTCGTCGACCATCCAGACGCCGCGGCCGTCGTAGCCGCCCCGGGCGGCCTTGAGCACCACCGGCCAGCCGGTCTCCTCGCCGAAGGCGATCAGATCGGCCGGGGACTCCACCGGGCACCAGGCCGGGTTCGGCGCGCCCAGCTCGCCGAGCCGTTCCCGCATCACCCGCTTGTCCTGCGCGTGCACCAGCGCCTCGGCCGGCGGGAACAGCTTCACGCCCTCGTCGGTCAGGGCGCGGATGTGCTCGTTGGGGACGTGCTCGTGGTCGAAGGTGACCACGTCGCAGCCCTTGGCGAACGTACGCAGCGCGGCCAGGTCGGTGTGGTCGCCGTACTGGACGTCGGCGGCGACGAGCGCGGCGCCGTCGTCCGGGGCGAGCGCCAGCACGCGCAGCGACTGGCCGAGGGCGATGGCGGCCTGGTGGGTCATCCGGGCGAGTTGGCCGCCACCCACCATGCCCACGACGGGGAGACCGGTACGGGAGTCCATAGCGCCGCCAGCCTATAAGGGCCGGTGGCGGGCCGGACCGTGAGGGCGGCCCGGCCCACTCCGCTCAGCCGAGCTGCTCGATCAGCTCCTCGACCGTGGTCACCGGCCGCTGGCAGACGAAGCCCCGGCAGACGTACGCGGCGGCCCGCCCCTCGACGAGCGGCCGCCCGGCCAGCAGCGGCACACCCGGCTGATCCGGGGCGCCGGCCACCACCACCGCGCCGGGCGGGGCGTGCCGCCGGGCGGCGGCCACCAGCGGGTCACCCTCCGGGTCCTCGGTCGCCACCGCGATCTCGTACGGCCCGGACAGCAGCGCCTCGCCGACGGTGGCCGCGTACCCGGTGAACCGGGCGTGCCGGTCCACGATCGGCGCGACGGTCGACAGCGTCTTCTCGGCCGCCTCCCGGTAGCTGGTCTCCCCGGTCAGCGCCGCGTACGCCACGAGTGCCGCGACGATCGCCGACCGGCCCGACGGGGTCGCGTTGTCGGTCGGGTCGGCGGGCCGGGTGACCAGGCGTTCGGCGTCGTCGGCGGTGTCGTAGAAGGCGCCGTCCGGGCCGGCGAACCGGGCCAGCGCCACGTCGAGCAGCTCACCGGCCAGCGTCAGCCACCGCCCCTCGCCGGTCAGCTGGTGCAGTGCGCAGAACGCCTCGGCGACGCAGCCGTAGTCCTCCAGCACCCCGGCCGGCTCACCCACGATCCTGTCCCGGGACACCCGGCGCAGCCGGCCGTCCACGAGATGCACGGCGGCCAGGTGCTCGGCGGCGTCCCGCATCGCGCCGTCGGAGACGATCAGCACGCCGTCCATCAGGTTCGCGTCCTCGTCGTCGGGCGACACGAGAAGCGTGGCGACCTGCTGGAACTCCGCAATGGCGGTGATCGCGAGCCCGTTCCAGGCGGCCACCACCTTGTCGTCGCGGGCCGGCTGGGGGCGGGTGTCGCGGGCGGCCAGCAGCCGGCCCACCACGTCCCGCCAGCGGGCCCGCACCGCCGGATCGGCGTCGTCGACGTCCCGGGCCAGCCGCAGCACGCTGGTGCCGTGCTCGAACGTGCCGTCGGCGGTGACCCCGAACAGGTCCGCGGCGAACCGGCCGTCGTCCTCCCCCAGAACCTCGACGAGCTGGTCGGGAGTCCACACGTAGGTGAGCCCCTCGACGCCCTCGGTGTCCGCGTCGAGCGCCGAGGCGAAGCCCTCCCCGGCTCGGTGCAGCTCGTCGGCGAGGAACCGGGCGGTGTCACGGGCCACCCGGCGGGCCAGCCGGTCTCCGGTGAGCCGCCAGAGCTGGGTGTAGACCCGCAGCAGCAGCGCGTTGTCGTAGAGCATCTTCTCGAAGTGCGGCACGGTCCAGTGGCCGTCCACCGAATAGCGGGCGAAGCCGCCGGCGAGCTGGTCGTTGAGGCCGCCGCGAGCCATCGCCTCGCAGGTGTGCCGGACGATCTCCAGGCTGCGCGCCGAGCCGGTGCGCTGGTGGTGCCGGAGCAGGAAGAGCAGGTTCATGTGCGGCGGGAACTTCGGCGCGCCGCCGAAACCGCCGTTCGTCTCGTCGTACTCCCGGGCGAGCCCGCTCGCCGCGGCGTCGAGCAGTTCGGCGGTGAGCGGGGCGGTGACGCCGCCGACTGCCTGCGCGCCGCCGATCGCCTCGACCACGGCGGCACCCTGCCGCAGCACCGCATCGCGCTGGTCGCGCCAGGCGGTGGCGACCGAGCCGAGCAGGCGGACGAAGTTGGCGCGCGGGAAATAGGTGCCGCAGAAGAACGGGGTGCCGTCCGGCGCGGCGAAGACGGTCATCGGCCAGCCGCCCTGCCCGGTCATCGCCTGAGTGGCGGTCATGTAGACCGCGTCGACGTCGGGGCGCTCCTCGCGGTCGACCTTGACGCAGACGAAGTCGTCGTTCATCAGGCGGGCGACTGCCTCGTTCTCGAACGACTCGTGGGCCATCACGTGGCACCAGTGGCAGGCCGCGTAGCCGACCGAGATCAGCACCGGCACGTCGCGCCGCTTCGCCTCGGCGAACGCCTCGTCGCACCAGGGCCACCAGTCGACCGGGTTGTCGGCGTGCTGGAGCAGATAGGGCGAGGTGGCCTTGGCGAGTCGGTTCACCACCCGACCCTATCCACCATCGCCTTCGGACGCCGCCGGTGCGGCAGGGCTCAGGAGGCGCCGTCGGCCCGCAGCGGGAAGACGTTGCCCGGAGCGACGTCGCGCATCGACGCCAGCACCGCGGCGATCTTGTCGGCCGGCATCGGCTTGAAGAAGTGGTAGCCCTGGGCGGCGGTGCAGCCCAGCTCTGCCAGCGCGGTGCGCTGCTCGGCGGTCTCGACGCCCTCGGCCACCACCCGCAGCCCCAGCTCGTGGGCCAGCCCGACGGTGGTCCGGACGATCGCCGCCGCCTCCGGCGAGTCGGCCATCCGGAGCACGAACGAGCGGTCCACCTTCAACTCGTCGACGGCGATCCGGGTGAGGAACGTCAGCGACGAGAACCCGGTGCCGAAGTCGTCCACGGCGAGCTGTACGCCCATGCCGCGAAGCGTGGCCAGCACCTCGTCGATGACCTCCAGCTCGCTCATCACCACCGTCTCGGTGATCTCCAGGACCAGCCGGTGCGGCGGCACCTGGTGGCGGCGCAGCGCCTCCTCGATCTCGGCGGGCAGCCGCGGGTCGAGCAGGCTGCGCGCGGACAGGTTCACCGAGATCGGGACGTCCAGCCCGTCCCGCGCCCAGCCGGAGGCGACCGCCAGCGCCTTGTCCAGCACGTACCGGGTGAAGCTGCCGAGCTGCTCGCTGTTCTCCACCGGGCGGATGAAGTCGGCCGGGCCGAGCCAGCCGCGGCGCGGATGCCGCCACCGGATCAGCGCCTCCACGCCGGTCGGCGCGCCGGTCGCCAGGTCCACCGCCGGCTGCAACGCCAGCACCAGCTGGTCGTCGGCGGCCAGGGCCTCCCGCATCTCCGCGAGCAACGCCAGGTGGTCGGTGCTCGCCGCGTCGCGGGAGCTGTCGTACGCGGCGACGCTGCCGCCGCCCTCCTTCGCCTGGTACATGGCGATGTCGGCGCGCCGCAGCAGCTCGGTCAGGTCGGCCGCGCCCGCGTCGGCGACCACGACGCCCACCGCCACCTCGACGGACATCCGCACCCCGGCCACCTCGGTCGGTGCGGCGAGGCGCTCGGCGACCTCCCGGGCCTGGCGCAGCGCGTACGCCATCGGGGCCGTCCGGTCCTCGACCAGCGGCACCGAGGTCAGGAGCAGAGCGAACTCGTCGCCGCCGAGGCGCCCGAGCAGGTCTCCCGGCCGGGTCAGCGCGGCTAGGCGGTTGGCGGTGAGCCGCAGCAACTGGTCGCCCGCCGAGTGCCCGAGCGTGTCGTTCACCTCTTTGAACTGGTTCACGTCGAGCAGCAGCAGGGCCACCGGGTGGTCGTGCGCGCGCTGCCGCAGCGCCTGGTCCCCCTTGGCCAGCAGCGCCGCCCGGTTGAGCAGGCCGGTGAGCTGGTCGTGTATCGCGTCGTACGACGAGCGGGCGGTGACCAGACGCAGCTCCCGGTGCGTCGCGGCGTCGTGCAGGGCGGCGGCCAGGGCGTCGCCGAAGGCCGCCACGCCGTCGCGTTCCCGGGCGCTCGGCGGGGCGGACCGGGCGAACCGCACCCGCAGGCGGCCGACCTCGGCCGATCCCACCGCGAGGCGGCGTACCAGTTCGTGCTCCCCCGCACCGTCGCCGGCGGACGGCTCCACCTCCCGGTCGCGCACCTGCCCGCCGCGGTCGGCCCGGTAGCGGCGCCAGCGGCCCTCACCCCGGGCCACGTCGACCTCGACGAGTTCCGCGCCGAACAGCGTGAGCGCGCCGGTCACCGCGGCGGTCGCCACACCGCGCTCGTCCAGCTGGTTGAGCGCGGCGGTGGCCTCGGCGAACGCCCGCCAGGTACGCCGCTCCTGGTCGGCGCGGAGCCGGTGGCGGTAGGTCTGCTGGAGCAGCCAGAGCGGTGGCGGCAGGAGCAGCAGCCAGCGTGCGTCGAGTTCGAGCAGCGCGACGACCACCAGGCCGACCGCCACGTTGCCGACGAACATGAGCAGCTTGCCGCGCAGCGCGGCGAGCAACGGCGGCCCGATCGCGATGCTGTGCCGCAGGGCGAGCGTGACGGCGCCCAGGAAGGCGGTGGTCAGCAGGTATGTCACCGCGGCGGCGGTGAGCGTGAGCGCCAGCTCCGGGGTGGGCGCGGCGAGCAGCGGCGGCCCGAGCGCGGTGGCGACGGCCGCGGCGAGCGCGGTGGCTGCGGTGAGCGAACCGGCGATCCCCACCAGTTCCAGCGCCGGACGGCGGTCGGAGACCAGTGACATCACGGTCCAGGCGGCGCCCACGCCCAAGAGGGCGGCGGCCGGGAGCCAACCGGCCGGCACCAGCCAGAGACAGACCACGAGCGCGGCCTCGCCCCAGGTGATGCTCACCATGCCCGAGGCGCTGCGGAAGCGCAGCCGGGCGAGCTGGGCCACCGCGAACGCGGCGGCGGCGATGCCGAAGCGCGCCGGACCGGGCAGTGCCTGGTCGGCCGGCAGGTGCGACGGGACGGTGAGGCCGAGCGCGGCGGCGAGCAGACCGGTCAGCGCGACCGCGACGGTGAGCAGGACGACGCCCACCGGTGTCCCGCGCAGGCCGATCCGGTCGGGGGAACGGTCGGCCGGCTCGGTGGTCACGGGGCCGCCCCGTCAACGGGTCGGGCCGGGGCATGGTCGGGGGCCGGTGCTGTCTTCGACATCGGCGTCCCCCTTCCGCGCAGGGTCCAGGGCCTGACGGTCCCCCCGGCGGAAGGCTAAGCCAAAGCCGGTGGTCGCAACAGGGGGCGACGACCGGCTTCGACGTGATTCACGCGGTGTTCAGCTGTTCCGGTGCTGCTCGGAGCCATTGGGCGCGTTCGTCGGTGAATCCTGCTCGACGAGCCCGTCTGTCGGATCGACGACTGCGGAATCGGCCCGGCCCGGGGTGCCCTGCTGCGGGAAGCGGTCGGGCAGCCGGCGCAGCCGGGCGTTCATGTTGCGGATCAGCAGGACGGTGACGGTGGCCAGCGTGACGATCAGGAAGAGGCCCATCGGACCGGCCAGACCACCCGTGCGGGTGTCACCGAAGTTGTTCTGCGCGAGCACCTCGACGGTGGTCAGCATGGTGTTCCTCCGATGTGCGACTGAGCACCAGGGTAGACCCCGGCCGGGTCAGTGGGCACGGCACGCCTCACGTACGCCCGCGAACAGGTCGGACTCGGGCAGCGGGCTGTCGACCAGCGAACGGGCGAGTTGGAAGTCCTCCGTCGGCCAGGCGCGCTTCTGCAGCTCCATCGGCACCTGGAACCAGAAGCCGTCCGGATCGATCTGGGTGGCGTGCGCGCGCAGCGCGTCGTCGCGGACCGGGAAGTAGTCGGCGCACTCGACCCGGGTGGTGATCCGGGCGCCCTTGTCGGGGCGCTCGTCCCAGCGCTTCATCCACTCGCCGTACGGCGACTCGAGCCCGGCGGCGAGCACCGCCTCGTGCAGGCTCATGATCTTGGCGCGGGAGAAGCCCACGTCGTAGTAGAGCTTCAGCGGCTGCCACGGCTCACCCAGCTCGGGGTGGCGCTCCGGGTCACCGGCCGCGTCGAACGCCGCCACAGTGATCTTGTGGGTCATGATGTGGTCCGGGTGCGGGTAACCACCCTCCTCGTCGTACGTGGTGACGACGTGCGGGCGGAACTGCCGCATCAGGCGCACCAGTGGCGCGGCGGCGACGTCCACGTCCTGGAGGGCGAAGCAGCCCTCCGGCAGCGGCGGCAGCGGGTCGCCCTCGGGCAGCCCGGAGTCGACGAAGCCGAGCCACGCCTGCTCGACGCCGAGGACGGCCCGGGCGGCGTCCATCTCGGCCCGCCGGATGTCACCGATGTTCGCCCAGACGTCGGGGCGGTCCATCTTGGGGTTGAGCACACTGCCCCGCTCGCCACCGGTGGCGGTGACGACCAGGACGTCCACCCCCTCGGCGACGTATTTCGCCATCATGGCGGCGCCCTTGCTCGACTCGTCGTCGGGATGGGCGTGCACCGCCATGAGACGCAGCTGTTCTGCCACCTTCGGCGCTCCTCGTCTGTGCCCGCCGACCGAACCGCCGGTCGGCTGACCTGCCGGAATCTCCCCCCGCGCCCGCGAAAGCCCCCGTTGACGGCCGGCCGGGCCCGCCACCGGAGTGGCCAGGGCCACGCCCGCCGGTCCAGGCCGACCTGCCATCCTTGACTCAGCGCCGGGCTGGGAAGATGGACCTAGCCATTCTTGCCGATGCCGCCGACAACAACGCCAGGAGATACCCGCCGGTGAGCGAGACGCACGCCACAGTCGCCGCGGAGGCGCCGGCCTTTCCGCCGGGCCGCTACGGCCGCCGCCGCGAGCCGGGACGCCGCCGGCCTCTCCTGCTCGCCCTCACGGTGACGGTCCTGCTCGCCGTCCTCGGGCTGGGCGCGGCGAAGCTCTACTACCAGTACGGCGACCCGGAGTACCAGGGCGAGATGATCAGCTACACCGACATCACCGACTCCCGGGTGGTGGTCGACTTCCGGGTCACCGTGCCCCCGGGCGGCTCCGCCACCTGTCTGCTGCGGGCCCGCTCCCACGACGGGGCCCAGGTGGGCAGCGCCGAGGCCACCGTGACCGCGGAGCCCGGCCAGCGCCACATCCGGACCCGGCAGGAGGTGCCCACGAGCGCCCGGCCGTTCATCGGCGAGGTCCTGCGCTGCCGGCCCGCCGGCTGAGCCGGGCCGCCGGCGAGTCGCCGGCCACCACACCCCGGTCCCGTCACCGGCACCCGGGGTGATTGATCACACCTCGACGCGACCCGCACTGGTAGCCTTGCAAGTTCACCTGTCAGCCAGTCCGCACCAATCGAGGAGACCGCCTGTGTCCACAAATGGAAACAAGGCGCCCGCCACCTGGCTGTCCCAGGACGCCTACGACCGCCTGCAGGCCGAGCTCGACGAGCTGATCGCCAACCGGCCGGTCATCGCCGCCGAGATCAACGCCCGGCGCGAGGAGGGCGACCTGCGGGAGAACGGTGGGTACCACGCCGCCCGTGAGGAGCAGGGCAAGGCCGAGGGCCGCATTCTCTACCTCAAGGAGCTGCTGCGCACCGCCAAGGTCGGTGAGGCGCCGGACGCCGACGCGGTGTCGCCGGGCATGGTCGTGAAGATCTACTTCGACGACGACGCCGACGACAGCGAGACCTTCCTGCTCGGCTCCCGGGAGATCGCCTCCACCACCGACCTCACGGTCTACAGCCCCGAGTCCGCGCTCGGCAAGGCGATCCTCGGCGGCAAGGCGGGGCAGACCTGCACCTACACCGCGCCCAGCGGCGCCGATATCAAGGTGACCATCGTCTCCTTCGAGCCGTACAGCGGCTGACCCCTCCGGACCCGCGCCGGATGGCTCGGGTCCCGAACCCGACCGAGGCTGACAGGCCCTCCTCGGACCCGAGCCGCACACCCGAACGCCCCGACCGGATCATCCGGCCGGGGCGTTCGCGTTTCCGCTGTGGCGTTCGCGTTCCGCCGGAGGCTCAGCCCTCGCCGGTGAAGACCACCTGGTAGCCGCTGGCTCGCAACGCGCTGATCAACGTGTCCGAGTGCTCCACTCCGCGGGTCTCCACGGACAGGGCCACCTCCACCTCGCCGAGCCGCAGGTGCGGGTTGGCGCGCTGGTGCACCACGTCCACCACGTTGGCCCGGTGCTCGGCGATCTCGCCGAGCAGGGAGGCGAGCTGGCCGGGCCGGTCCGTGCAGCGCACGGTGATCCGCAGGAACCGGCCGGCCGCCGCCAGGCCGTGCTCGATCACCCGGAGCATGAGCAGCGGGTCGATGTTCCCGCCGGAGAGCACCGCGACGACCGGCGCGGTCACCTCCACCGCGCCGGCGAGCAGCGCCGCCACGCCGACGGCGCCGGCCGGCTCGACGACCTGCTTGCCGCGTTCCAGCAGCATCAGCAGCGCCCGGGAGATGTCCTCCTCGGAGACCGTGACGACCTCGTCGACGAGCTTGCGGACATGGGTGAAGGTCAGCTCGCCCGGACGGCCGACGGCGATCCCGTCGGCGATCGTCGCGAACGAGGGCAGCCGCAGCGGCTCGCCGGCCCGCAGCGAGGGCGGGAAGGCGGCGGCGCTCGCCGCCTGGACCCCGATCACCCGTACGTCGGGACGCAGCGCCTTGGCCGCCACCGCCATGCCCGAGACCAGCCCGCCGCCGCCCACCCCGGTCACGATGGTGCGCACGTCCGGGCACTGTTCGAGGATCTCCAGCGCCACGGTGCCCTGCCCGGCGATCACGTCCGGGTGGTCGAACGGGTGGATGAACACCGCGCCGGTCCGCTCGGCGAAGGTCTGCGCCGCGACGAGCGACTCGTCCACCGTGTTGCCGACCAGCTCGATCTGCGCGCCGTACCCCTTCGTCGCGGCGACCTTCGGCAGCGGCGCGTTCACCGGCATGAAGACGGTGGCGTGCGCGCCGACCAGCCCGGCGGCGAGCGCCACCCCCTGGGCGTGGTTGCCGGCGCTCGCCGCGACCACGCCGCGGGCCCGCTCCTCGGCCGAGAGCCGGGAGATCCGCACGTACGCGCCGCGCACCTTGTACGACCCGGCGCGCTGGAGGTTCTCGCACTTGAGCCAGACCGGCCCGTCGAACGCAGCGCTGAGCGGCCGCGACGGCTCCAGCGGGGTGGTACGGGTGACACCGGCGAGCAGTTCCCGCGCGGCCTGTACGTCGGCGAGACCGACCAGTTCCGTCATGCCCCGATCGTGCCACCCGAGGCGGGCGGAGCCTGCGGCGACGTCGTCGAGGCACCGTCCGCGCCGTCGCGGGGACCAGCGCGCTCGAAGGCGCCGGGCGCGGCAGGCGCGAAGGCGGCAGGCGCCGGCGCGGCGGGCGCGGGCCAACCCGGCTGTCCGGGCCAGACCGGCCGACCGGGCCATGCCGGTACTGCCCGCGACAGCCGGTCCTGCTGGGCGGCGGAGATCCGGCGGATCAGTACGACGAACGCGATCCCGGCGACCAGGCAGGCCACCGCCGGCACCAGCCGCGGCCCGAGCGCGTCCTCGTAGAAGCGCACGTACGTGCCGAACTCCGCGTCGTTGCGGGGCAGCTCGGTCAGCCGGTCGTAGCGCTGCTGCTCGGCCCGGGCGACGAACCGGTCACCGATCAGGAACACCAGCCAGCTCGCCCACCACACCCCGACCAGCCAGGACTGGCGGCGCTGCCAGACGCTGTTGCGGAGCAGGTCGGCGAGCACCCGGGCCGGTACGACGAGGTTGACCAGCGGCACCAGCCACCCGGCGATCGCCCACGCCGGGCTGAGGTTCGGCACCGCGCCCGGGAACGCGTCCAGATTCTTGCGGGCCCGCCAGGTCCAGATGACCACGAGCGTCCCCGCGGTCAGGAGGGCGAGCAGGTAGGGCAGCGAGAACAGCACCTCGGCCAGCACCGCGCCGAGCAGCACGTCCCGGTCGAGCTGCTCGGCGGCCGAGCGGGCCATCCGCACACCCACCAGCGGGAACAGGGCCGTCAACAGGTAGCACAGGGTGGCGGCGCCGACCGCGATCGCGCCGGCCACGGCCAGGCCACGCACGCCGTACGTGGGCACGCCGGGACTCACGGCGGGCTGACCGACCCGGGTGCCGCAGCGCCGGCACTCCTCATAGGCCGGGGACGTGGCGTCCCCGCAGGTCTGGCAGTGCATCGGGGACCGTCCGAGGTGGTGTGCGCGACAGGGTGCGCACACGCTAGACGATCACGCGGTGGCCGGCGACCCCGTTCCGACGCGGGGATAGCCGGGGGCGTGCCGGGCCCACGGCGCCTGCATCTCGAACTGGCCGGCCACCCCGAGCAGCAGCAGTTCCGAGCCGGGCGGGCCGACGAGCTGCACACCGACGGGCAGCCCGTCCGGGCGGCGCCCGACCGGCACCACGATCGACGGCAGCCCGGCGATGTTCCACGGCGCCGCGTACGGGGCGTACCTGATGTTCGTCGACATGTTCGCCAGCCAGGAGCGGCCGGACCAGCCGGCGGCCTCCGGCGGCGGCCCGGCCAGCGCCGGGGTGAGCAGCAGGTCGATCGAGTTGTCCGCGAAGAAGTGCACGGACCGTTCGCGCCAGGCGGCCCGGTCGGTCTCGCGCACGTACCCCCGGCGCTGCGCCCACTCGCCGAGCGTGACGTGCCGGCGGCTGCGTCGCTGGAGTTGACGCGGCGCCACCCCGGCGGCGCGCACGTCGGCGGCGGCCGCCGCGAACCAGGTGGCGATGCCCTGGAGGCCGAGCCGGGTCGGGTAGACCGGGTCGGCGGGCACGGTGTCGTGGCCGGCGGCGGCCAGCAGCCGGCCGGCGGCGGCGACCGCGTCCCGGTTCGGCGCGTCCGGCGAGACGCCGCGGACCGGCGAGCGCAGCGAGACGCCCACCCGCAGCCGCTCCGGCGGGACCAGCTTGTCCGGCCGGCGGCCGGCCAGCACCGAGAAGCCGACCACCGCGTCGGCCACCGTGCTGGTCAGCATGCCGTGCTCGGTGAGGCCGAACCAGTCGTCCGCGCCGAGCTGGCACGGCACCACGCCCCGGCCGGGCTTGAGCCCGACCAGACCGCAGCAGGCCGCCGGGATGCGGATCGAGCCGAGACCGTCGTTGCCGTGGGCCATCGGCACGAGCCCGGCGGCCACCGCGGCGGCGGCGCCGCCGGACGAGCCGCCGGGGGTACGCGTCAGGTCCCACGGGTTGCGGGTCACCGCGCTGGCGTCGTCGGTGAGCGCCCACAGGCCCAGCTCCGGCATCCGGGTCACGCCGAGGATGACGGCGCCCGCGCCGCGCAGCCGCCGGACCACCTCGTGGTCGGCCTCCGCCACCTCGGTACGCATCGCCGCCGACCCGTTCCAGGTGGGCAGGCCGGCCACGGGCGTGTTCTCCTTGACCGCCACCGGCACGCCGGCCAGCGGCAGGTTCGCCAGTTCCTCCTGCTCGTCGACCTTCTCCGCCTCGGTGATCGCCTCGCCGCCGCGTACCGCGCGGAACGCGCCCAGCTCGGGATCCACCCGGGCGACGTGGTCCAGGTGGTCGGCGACGACCTGGGTGGCGGAGACGTCGCCACGGCGTACCGCCCGGGCGATCTGTTTCGCGGTCGTCCCGACCCAGGTCGTCGGCAAGATCTCCGGCACTGCCACCCTCCCCAGCCAGCGGTCAGCCCAGGGCCTGCTCCAGATCTGCGAGCAGGTCGTCGACCGTCTCGATGCCGACAGACAGTCGCACGAGATCGCCGGGAACTTCAAGCGGCGAGCCCGCAGCGCTCGCGTGTGTCATCCGGCCGGGGTGCTCGATCAGGGACTCCACGCCGCCCAGCGACTCGGCGAGCACGAACAGCCGGGCCCGGTTGCAGATCTCCACGGCGTGCTCCTCGCCGCCCGCCGCGCGGAACGAGATCATGCCGCCGAACCGGCGCATCTGCTTGGCGGCCACCTCGTGGCCGGGGTGCGAGGGCAGGCCCGGGTAGAGGACCTGGGCGACCTTGGCGTGTCCGTCCAGGTAGGCCGCGATCCGCTCGGCGTTGTCGCAGTGCCGGTCCATCCGTACGCCGAGGGTCTTGATGCCGCGCAGGGTGAGCCACGCGTCGAACGGGCCGTTCACCGCTCCCATCGCGTTCTGGTGGTAGCGCAGCTCCTCGCCGAGCGCGCGGTCCGCCGCGACGAGCGCGCCGCCGACCACGTCGGAGTGCCCGCCGACGTACTTGGTCGTGGAGTGCACCACCACGTCCGCGCCGAACGCGATCGGCTGCTGGAGGTACGGCGAGGCGAACGTGTTGTCGACCACCAGCAGCGCGCCGGCGTCGTGTGCCACAGCGGCCAGCGCGGCGATGTCCGCGATGCCGAGCAGCGGGTTGGTCGGCGTCTCCACCCAGACGATCCTGGTGGTGCCCGGGCGGATCGCGGCGCGCACGGCGTCCGGGTCGGAGACCTTCGCCGGGGTGTACGCCAGGCCCCAGCGCTCGGCCACCTTGGCGAAGAGCCGGTAGGTGCCGCCGTACGCGTCGTCGGGGATCACCACGTGGTCGCCCGGCTTGCAGACGGTCCGTAGCAGCGCGTCCTCGGCGGCCAGACCGCTGGCGAAGGCGAGCCCCACCGGACCGCCCTCGAGCGCGGCCAGGCACTCCTGGAGCGCGTCCCGGGTCGGGTTGCCGGAGCGGCTGTACTCGTAGCCCTCGCGGGGCGCGCCGACGGCGTCCTGGGCGTACGTGCTGGTCTGGTAGATCGGGGGGATCACCGCACCGGTGCGGGCCTCCGGGTCCTGACCGGCGTGGATGGCGAGTGTCTCGAAGCCGTGGCTCATGCCCTCGAAGGCTAGTCCCTGCGTCCGCCCTCGGTACGCGATGTCCCCGTCGCGGGGTGCCGCGCCGCTCCCACCCGTCGGCGGGAGCGGCGCGGGACGGTCAGACCGCCGGTACCGGCAGCACGTGCAGGGTGGCCGGGCGGGCGCCGGTCCAGTCCGAGGTGATCGCGTAGAGCCGGGCGCCGTTGGGAGACCAGGCCAGCCCTCCGGGTACGAGGTCCGCGCCCAGCTCGAACCGGGCCTGCTCGGTGCCGTCCAGCCCGAACACGAACACGTCCGGGTCGTAGGAGGCGTCGGCACCGCCGGCCACCCGGGTGCCGTCCCGGGTCAGCTCGACCGCGTTGGGGTAGGCGCCGGTCCGGAACGTCGCCGTCGGGGCGGTGATGGCGGCGAGCGGGAACGCCTGCACCTCGTACGGAGCACCGGAGGCGGTGTAGACGGTGTCGCCGGCCGGGTTCAGGGCGATGTCCCGCAGGTTGCTGCCGACTGCCATGAAGTCGTTCGTCCGCAGGAAGCTGAGCGCGCCGCCGGTGCCGATGGCGTAGGCGTCGACCGACGCCGGGCTCACCCCCGGCTGGCCGACCAGCAGCACGGTGCGGTTCTGCTGGGGGGCGGTCATCAGCGGCGCGCCGTAGTAGGTCTCCCGGCCCAGGCCGGTGGTGAGGACGGCCGGCTGGCGGCCCAGGTCGAGCCGGCCGATGTTGCCGTCCCACCCGCCGCAGCCGTATCCGAACCACAGGAAGCGGCCGGTCAGCGCGAGCGAGGAGGGACAGGCTGCCGTGCCGGTGTCGAACCGGGCGAACTCGGTGAGGGTGCCGGTGTTCACCGCCGCGATCGCGTTCGCCGACGGCAACGCCACGTAGAGCGTCTGCCGGTCCGCGCTGAGCTGGAGGTCGGTCGGGCCGGGCAGGCCGGACAGGGTGCTGACCAGGTCGCCGTTCGCGGCGGTCACCACCACGTCGGTGGAGTTCCGGCCGCCGCTGACGAAGATCCGGTCGCCGGCCGCGACCACGTCGGCGGCGTCGGCGATCGGCAGGGGTACGGCCCGGGGCGCGGCCGCGGCGGAGGCGGACACGCCGGGTACGGCGGCGAGCAGCATGCCGGTGAGCGCGGCCAGGGCCGGCGCGAGGCGTCTGTCGAGGCGCAAGGGTGTTCCCTTCACGAGGTCGGCCGCGGCGGTGGCCACGGCCGGATGGCTGCCGGACCGTCCTCGGAGGCGGTCGGTGAGCACACCGGACGGGGACCGGGCCGGTCCCCGTCGCGCGTCAGCACCATCGCCCCCGAGCGTGCTGATCCAGACCTGTGAATAGTTACCACAATCGCTGGACGCCGTGGGGGCGGTGCGCCGCGCGCGGCGGCCCGGACGGGCATACCCTGCCCGGATGAGCGGCTGCGTGTTCTGCGGGATCGTGGCGGGCGAGGTGCCGGCCTTCCGGGTGACCGACGAGCCGGACGGGGTCGCGTTCCTCGACACCCGGCCGGTGTTCAAGGGCCACGTGCTGGTGGTGCCCCGCACCCACCTGGTCACCCTGTCCGACCTGCCCGCCGACGCGCTGCCCGGCTACTTCCGGCTGGTGCAACGGATGGCCGTGGCGGTGGAGTCCGGTCTCGGCTCCGGTGGGACGTTCGTGGCGATGAACAACCGGGTGTCCCAGTCCGTACCGCACCTGCACACCCACGTGGTGCCCCGGACCAAGGGCGACGGGCTGCGCGGCTTCTTCTGGCCGCGTACCCGGTACGCCGACGACGCCGAGGCGACGGAGTTCGCCGGGGCGATCTCGGCGGCGCTGGCCTGACCCCGGCGTGGGCGGGTAAGGAACCGGGGGGCGACGCTGTTGCACACGCTGGGAAAGCCAAGAGAGGAGTCCCACCGTGTTCCTCCGCCGCATGAAGGCCGAAATGATCTCTCCTGACCAGGCCCTGCCGGGCCGCCCGATCGCGATGCCGATCGCCGACCGGCACGAGGTCCTGCCCTCCTCACTGAAGGGCCCGTTCCCCGAGGGCGCGCAGGTCGCCGTCTTCGGCATGGGCTGCTTCTGGGGCGCCGAGCGGCTGTTCTGGACCCTCCCCGGCGTGATCACCACGTCCGCCGGTTACGCGGGCGGGTACACCACCAACCCGACGTATGAGGAGGTCTGCTCCGGCATGACCGGGCACGCCGAGGTGGTCCAGGTGGTCTACGACCCGTCGAAGATCGCCTACGAGGACCTGCTGAAGGTCTTCTGGGAGAACCACGACCCGACCCAGGGCATGCGCCAGGGCAACGACGTGGGCACCCAGTACCGCTCGGCGATCTACACCACGACCGACGAGCAGCTCGCCGCCGCCAAGGCGTCGCGGGACGCGTTCGCGCCGATCGTGACCCGGGCCGGCAAGGGTGAGATCACCACCGAGATCACTCCGCTCGGCGACTACTACTTCGCCGAGGACTACCACCAGCAGTACCTGGCTCCGACGAAGAACCCGAACGGCTACTGCAACCACGGACCGAACGGGCTGAGCTGCCCGGTCGGTGTGGCCCGCACCGCGTAGCCAGACCCGAGCACTGCCCCACTCGGGCCCTCGTCCTCCAGGGACGAGGGCCCGAACGCGTGGCGAAACGCAGGGTGTACCCACCTGGCCGGGGTGGCGGGGCGGCGCGGTCGCCGCGCTTCGCGCTCACTCGTCGGTCGGGCGCGTGACCGGCCCGAAGTCGTCGGCGCTGGGCGCGGCCAGGATCCGATGCAGGTCGGGATCGGCGTGCACCTCGGCGGTGTGCCGCCATTCCGCGAGCAGCTGGGACACCGCCGCGGTGCTGCCGACGGCCGCTGCGGCCTCGGCCGTGGCGATGAACTCATCGGTCATCTGCTCGGCGTCCCCCTGCGGCAGGAACCGCATCCAGGGCAGCACGGTCGGAAGCGTCTCACGGACCAGGGCCGGCTCTCGCCGCGCCAGGCCGGCCAGCAGCCGCGCGGTCAGGTCGACCACCTCCGCCTCGGCCTCAGCCCGTTCGGCGGACATCAGCACCAGGTCGGCGGCGTCGCGGCGACGCAGCCGCAGCGCCCGGGTACGGGCCAGCCGTTCCGCGGTTTCCGTCGGCCGGCGCAGCAACTCGGAGAACGGCACCGACTCCAAGGGCACGGACACGACATCAACACTACTTCAGAAGTAGCACGCTGCGGCATTCCTCACACTGCCGCGAGAGCCGAATCCCGACATCTGGTGGAGTGAGGCAGGAACCGAAGGCATGACAGGCGACCACCCTGCGTGACGGCGCATCGTAGCAAGCTGTCACACGTTCGTCATCGTCTCAACAGGCGAACTGCAACAAGCTCTGGCAGCATTGGCTCGTATGTGCGGACTTGCGGGAGAGTTCCGCCGTGACGGTTCACGCGCCGACGTCTCGGCCGTGGAGCGGATGGCGGCCACGATGAGTGACCGAGGGCCCGACGACAGCGGCGTCTGGTCGCAGGGCCCGACCGCGCTGGGGCACCGGCGCCTGAAGATCATCGACCTGTCCGCGGCGAGCGGCCAACCCATCGTGGACGCCGCCGCCGGGCTCACCGGTGTCTTCAACGGCTGCATCTACAACTATCGAGAGCTGCGCGCCGAGCTGCAGGCCAAGGGCCACCGGTTCTTCTCGTCCGGCGACAGCGAGGTCGTGGTCAAGGCGTACGCCGAGTGGGGGCTCGACTTCGTCGACCACCTGATCGGCATGTTCGCCGTGGCGATCAGCGAGCGCGACACCGGCCGCCTGGTGCTGGCCCGGGACCGCCTCGGCATCAAGCCGCTCTACCTGGCCGAGAGCCCCGGCGTGGTGCGGTTCGCCTCGACCCTGCCGGCGCTGCTCGCCGGTGGCGGCGTCGACACCACGATCGACCGGGTGGCGCTCGCCCACTACCTGAGCTTCCACAGCATCGTGCCGCCGCCGCGCACCATCCTGGCCGGCGTCACCAAGCTCCCCCCGGCCACGGTCCGGGTGTACGAGGCGGACGGCTCCACCCACGAGCGGGTGTACTGGGATCCGGCGTTCAGCCGTGCCACCGAGCGGGCCGGCTGGTCCGAGCGGGACTGGGAGGACGCGCTGCTCGACTCGCTGACCACCGCCGTACGCCGCCGCATGGTGGCCGACGTGCCGGTGGGCGTGCTGCTCTCCGGCGGCCTCGACTCCAGCCTGGTGGTCGCGCTGCTCGCCGGCGAGGGGCAGGCGCGGTCCGGCCTGGCCACGTTCTCCATCGGCTTCGACGCGGTCGGCGGCCGGGAGGGCGACGAGTTCGTCTACTCCGACCTGGTGGCGAAGACGTTCGGCACCGACCACCACCAGATCCGGGTGCCCACCGGCGACCTGCTGCCGCCGCTGGAGGCCGCCGTCGCGTCCATGAGCGAGCCCATGGTCAGCCACGACTGCGTCGCGTTCTGGCTGCTCAGCCAGGAGGTCGCGAAGCACGTCAAGGTGGTGCAGTCGGGCCAGGGCGCGGACGAGATCCTGGGCGGCTACCACTGGTACCCGCCGCTGGCCGGGGTGGACCGGGAGCAGGCGCTCGAGACGTACGCGAAGGCGTTCTTCGACCGCGACGCGGCCGGACTGGCCCGGGTGCTCAACCCGGCGTGGCTGGCCGACGGCGACCCGGCGCGGGAGTTCGTCGCCGCGCACCTGGGCCGCGCGGGGGCGCAGACCGCCGTCGACGCGGGCCTGCGGATCGACACCCAGGTCATGCTCACCGACGACCCGGTGAAGCGGGTCGACAACATGACCATGGCGCACGGGCTGGAGGCCCGGGTGCCGTTCCTCGACCACGAGTTCGTCGAGCTGGCCGCGAGCTGCCCGCCGGAGCTGAAGCTGGCCCAGGGCGGCAAGGGCGTGCTCAAGGAGATCGGCCGCCGGGTCCTGCCGCACGAGGTCATCGACCGGCCCAAGGGCTACTTCCCGGTGCCCGGACTCACCCACCTGGAGGGCAAGCTCCTCGACCGGGTACGCGACGCGCTCACCTCGCCGGAGGCGCGCCGTCGTGACCTGTTCCGCGCCGACTACGTCGACGCGCTGCTCGCCGACCCGAATGCCGAACTGACCCCGTTGAACGGAAACAAGCTGTGGCAACTGGGACTCCTGGAAATGTGGCTCCAGAGCCACGGAATCGACTGACCGTGACCGACACCCTCGCCACCGGAGCGGCGCGTACCGACCGGGAACGGGTGCTGGGGCGCCGCCGCGAACGCATCGGCCCCGGCGGTGACCCGGTCGCACCGGGTACGCCGGAGCCGCGACAGCCGGAGACCGCGTCCACCGACGCCTCGGGCGTGGTGCTGGACTGCGGCTGGGGCCGGCTGGTGTTCGGGCAGACGTTCGACGACCAGGTGCACGTGGCCGACGTGCTGCGTTCCGAGGCGGTCGGCGCCCGGGACATCTGCATCTACCTGCGCGACCCGCACGTGCTGGTGTCCCGGCTGCCGGACGAGCTGTTCATCGACCCGTCGCTGACCTACCGGCTGCCGCTGGGTGAGAAGCGGCCCGCCGCCACCGAGGGCGGCGAGGTGCCCGGGCTGACCGTCCGGCCGCTGCGTGACGCCGCCGACGCGGATGCCGTCAACCGGATCTACGCCCGCAACGGCATGGTCACCGCCCCGGTCGAGGTGCTCGTGGACAACGCCGGCACGGACCGGTTCCTGCACCTGGTGGCCGAGGACACCACCGGTGAGGTGGTCGGCACCATCACCGGCGTGGACCACGTCGCGGTCTTCGGCGACCCGGAGAACGGCGCCAGCCTGTGGTGCCTGACAGTCGACTTCAACACCGCCCCGCCCGGCACCGGGCAGGCGCTGCTCACCGCGCTCGCCGACCGGCTCGACGGGCGCGGCCGGGCGTTCGTGGACCTGTCCGTGCTGGCCGAGAACTCGGGTGCGATCCGGCTGTACGAGCGTCTCGGCTTCCACCGCACCGGCACGCTCTGCGTGAAGCGGAAGAACCCGATCAACGAGCGCCTGTTCCTGCCCGCCATGCCGCAGGGGTACGACGAGCTGAACCCGTACGCGAAGATCGTCGCGGACGAGGCGATGCGCCGCGGCATCCGGGTGGAGGTGACCGACCCCCACTGGGGTGAGCTGAAGCTGACCACCGGCGGCCGGACCATCCACACCCGCGAGTCGCTGTCGGAGCTGACCTCGGCTGTCGCGATGAGCCGCTGCGACGACAAGCGGGTGACCCGGCGCATCCTCACCGAGGCGGGGCTGTCGGTGCCGCGCGGGCGCACCGCCACCGGCGAGCCCGACGACGTGACGTTCCTCGACGACGTGGGTCCGGTGGTGGTCAAGCCGGCGCGCGGCGAGCAGGGCAACGGCATCACCGTCGGCGTGCGTACGCCGGAGGCCCTGACCACGGCCGTCGAGCTGGCCCGCCGGTTCTGCCCGGACGTGCTGATCGAGGAGCTGCGCGCGGGCGAGGACCTGCGGGTCGTGGTGATCGACCACGAGGTGGTCGCCGCCGCCGTACGCCGCCCGGCGCAGATCACCGGCGACGGCGTGCACGACATCACCGAGCTGATCGAGCGGCAGAGCCGCCGCCGGGCGGCCGCCACCGGCGGCGAGTCCCGCATCCCGGTCGACGACATGACCCGCGAGGTGGTGGCGGAGGCCGGGTACCGGATGCACGACGTGCTCCCGGAGGGCGAGGTGCTGGCGGTCCGCCGGACGGCCAACCTGCACACCGGCGGCACGATCCACGACGTGACAGCCGAGCTGCACCCGGCGATCGCCGAGGCGTGCGTCACTGCGAGCCGGGCGCTGGACATCCCGGTCACCGGGCTGGACCTGCTGGTTCCCGCCCCGGACCGGCCGGAACACGTCTTCATCGAGGCGAACGAGCGCCCCGGCCTCGCCAACCACGAGCCGCAGCCGACCGCCGAACGCTTCGTCGACCTGCTCTTCCCGGGTACCCGGGCACCGCAGCGACTCTGGTCGCCTGCCGGTGCGGCAGGCTCTGGGGCATGACCGCACGCAAACCCCAACCGCTCAAGCTCGACCTCGACTACCTCCGCCAGGTGCTGGTGGAGCTGCTGGAGATCCCCAGCCCGTCGGGGCGCACCGACCACATCCAGCAGTACGTGGGCGAGCGGCTCTCCGCGATCGGGATCAGCTCCACGCTGACCCGTCGCGGGGCGCTGAGCGCCTGTCTGCCCGGCCCCCGGTCGACCGGCGCCGACCGGGCGATCGTGGTGCACACCGACACCATCGGCGGCATGGTGAAGCGGCTGAAGGAGAACGGCCGGCTGGAGGTGAACCCGATCGGCACGCACAGCGCCCGCTTCGCCGAGGGCGCCCACGTGCGGATCTTCACCGACGACCTGGAGCGGGTCGTCACCGGCCAGGTGCTGCCGCTGAAGGCGAGCGGTCACCGCTACAACGAGGCGGTCGACCTCCAGGGCGTCGGCTGGGAGCTGGTCGAGGTGCGGGTGGACGAGCCGGTGCACGACGAGGCCGGGCTGCGGGCGCTCGGCATCGACGCCGGGGACTTCATCGCGTTCCTGCCCAACCCGACCATCACTCCGAACGGGTACGTGAAGTCCCGGCACCTGGACGACAAGGCGGGCGTGGCGGCGGTGCTGACCGCGTTCAAGGCGATGGTCGAAGCCGGGGTGACCCCGGCCGTCACCGCGCACCTGCTGGTCACCGTCACCGAGGAGATCGGCCACGGCGCCAGCCACGGGCTGGACCCGGACGTCGCGGAGATCGTGTCGGTGGACGCGGCGGTGGTCGCGCCGGGCCAGCAGTCCCGGGAGACCGCTGCGACGCTGGCGATGGGCGACGGGGTCGGCCCGTTCGACTACCACCTGACCCGCAACCTCGCCTCGATCGCCAAGGAGCACGGCGTCGACCTGGTCCGGGACGTGTTCGACTACTACCGCTCGGACGTGGCCGCGGCGGTCGAGGCCGGGGCGCACGCCCGGGTGGCGCTGCTCGGGTTCGGCGTGGACGCCACCCACGGCCACGAGCGCACCCACCTCGACGGCCTGCACCAGCTCACCCAGCTGCTCTGCCTCTACCTCCAGAGCCCGCTGGTCTTCCCGGAGTGGGACGCCGAGCCGGAGGGCGACCTGGCCGACTTCCCGTCGCTGGCGGTGCAGCCGGCGCACGAGGAGGGGCCGCGCGAGGGCCCGATCGGCCTGGACTGACGCCTGTGATCGAAATCCGTTGCCGCGGCCGCCGGGAAGTGGATAGCGTGGCGGTACACGGGAAAGGAGGTGGTCCAGACTTGTATAGCAATCGGACTCGTGAGGTGGCTGTCCGCTAGCCGCTGTCCTCGACAGTGAAAACTCGTCCGCCGCGAGGCGGGCACCTGCAGGATCGTCGAGACCGTGTGGCAGCGGTGCGGCGAAACCACGACAGCCACCCGACCCCCGGGGTGCCGGCCCAGTCCAGCCGGCCCGCGCGCGAGCGCGGAAGCCCCGGGGGTCGCTTTATGCGCTCGGGAGGGTGCCGTGTCCATGCGTGAGCTGGTGGTGCTCGGTACGGCCAGCCAGGCCCCGACCCGGCAGCGCAACCACAACGGCTACCTGCTGCGCTGGGACGACGAGGTGATCCTCTTCGACCCGGGCGAGGGCAGCCAGCGGCAGATGCTGCACACCGGGATCACCGCCACCGACCTGACCCGGATCTGCGTCACCCACTTCCACGGCGATCACTGCCTCGGCCTGCCCGGCACGATCCAGCGGCTCTCGCTGGACCGCGTACCGCACCCGGTGGCGGTGCACTTCCCGGCCGGCGGCGCCGAGTACTTCGCCCGGCTGCGCCACGCCTCCAGCTTCTACGAGACCGCCGAGCTCGCCGTCGAGCCGATCGACACCGACGGGCAGCGGATCACGCTCGGCATCGGCACGCTGGAGGCCCGCCGGCTGCGGCACCCGATCGAGACGTACGGGTACCGGCTGGTCGAGCCGGACGGCTGCCGGATGCTGCCGGAGCGGCTGGCCGCGTACGGCATCGCCGGTCCGGACACCGGAAGGCTGCTGCGCGAGGGCCACCTGGACCGCGACGGACGTCGCGTCACCCGCGACGAGGTGAGCGTGACCCGGCCGGGGCAGCGGTTCGCCTTCGTGATGGACACCGGGCTCTGCGACGGCGTGTACGCGCTGGCCGAGCACGCCGACCTGCTGGTGATCGAGTCGACGTTCCTGGAGTCGGAGGCGGCGCTCGCCGCCGAGGTCGGGCACCTCACGGCCGGACAGGCCGCGCGGGTGGCGGCCGAGTCGGGGGTACGCACGCTCGTGCTCACCCACTTCTCCCAGCGGTACGCCGACCCGCGCCGCTTCCACGACGAGGCCCGGGAGCACTTCTCCGGTGATCTGGTGATCGCCGAGGATCTCCAGACGGTGCAGGTGCCGCCTCGGCGGGTACCGTCGCCCGGGTGACGATCTCCATACGTTCCGCGACCGAGGCCGACCTGATGGCGGTCGGCGCCCTGCACCAGCGCTCACGGGTGGCGGCGTACTCGTCGTTCCTGCCGCCCGAAGCACTCGCCGACCCGGCACCGGAGGCGATGGGGCGCTACTGGGTGGAACGGCTGACCTGGGAGGGCGCCGACCACCGGATGACGGTGGCCGAGCGGGACGGGCGGCTGGTGGGGTTCAGCTACCTCGGGCCGGACGACGAGGGCGATCCGGCGACCGGGCTGCTCAACGCGATCCACCTCGAGCCGTCCGAGCGGGGCCGGGGAACCGGGCGGGCGCTGATGGTGGACGCGCTGGACGCGATGCGGGCCCGGGGGTGGACCCGCGCCACGCTCTGGGTGCTGCGCGAGAACACCCACGCGCGCCGGTTCTACGAGCGCGGCGGCTGGATCCTCACCGGTCTGCAGCGGGACGAGCACATCGGTTCGGCGCTGGTGCCGCAACTGCGGTACGCCCGCGAGCTGTGAACGGGCGGGGGCCCCGGAGTGCCGGGGCCCCCGCCCCGCTCAGCGCGCGCCGAGGTGGGCGAGCAGGTCCTGCCGGGTCAGCACGCCCTTGGGCTTGCCGTCGACCAGCACCAGCGCCGCGTCCGCCTTCTCCAGCAGCCCGACCGCCTCGCTCACCGGCTGCCCGCCGCCGATCATCGGCAGCGGCTCGCCCATGTGCCGCTCGATCGTGTCGTGCAGGTGGGCCTGGCCGGTGAACAGGGCGTCGAGCAGGTCCTTCTCCGCGATGGAGCCGGCCACCTCGCCGGTCACCACCGGCGGCTCGGCCTTGAGCACCGGGAGCTGGGAGACGCCGTACTCGCGCATGTAGTCGATCGCGTCGCGGACCGTCTCGGTCGGGTGCACGTGCACCAGCTCGGGCAGCCCGCCGGGCTTGCCGGCGAGCGCGTCGGCGACTGTCGGCTCGGTGCCCGAGTCGTCCAGGAAGCCGTACCGGGCCATCCACTTGTCGTTGAAGATCTTCGACAGGTAGCCCCGGCCACCGTCCGGCAACAGCACCACGATCACGTCGTCCGGGCCGGCCTTGCGGGCCACCTCCAGCGCGCCCACCACGGCCATGCCGCAGGAGCCGCCGACCAGCAGACCCTCCTCGCGGGCCAGCCGGCGGGTCATCTCGAACGACTCCTTGTCCGACACCTCGACGATCTCGTCGGCGACCGACCGGTCGTACGTCTCCGGCCAGAAGTCCTCGCCGACGCCCTCGACCAGGTACGGCCGGCCGGTGCCGCCGGAGTAGACCGAGCCCTCCGGGTCCGCGCCGATCACCTTGACCCGGCCCTCGGACGCCTCCTTGAGGTAGCGGCCGATGCCGGAGATGGTGCCGCCGGTGCCGACGCCCGTGACGAAGTGGGTGATCTTGCCCTCGGTCTGCCGCCACAGCTCCGGGCCGGTCGTCTCGTAGTGCGAGCGCGGGTTGGCCGGGTTGCTGTACTGGTTGGGCTTCCACGCTCCGGGGATCTCCCGGGCCAGCCGGTCGGAGACGTTGTAGTAGGAGCGCGGGTCCTCCGGCGCGACGGCGGTCGGGCAGACCACCACCTCGGCGCCGTACGCGCGCAGCACGTCCTGCTTGTCCTGGCTGACCTTGTCCGGGCAGACGAAGACGCAGCGGTAGCCCCTGAGCTGGGCCACCAGGGCCAGCCCGACGCCCGTGTTGCCGCTGGTCGGCTCCACGATCGTGCCGCCGGGACGCAGGATGCCCGCCTTCTCGGCGTCCTCCACCATGCGCAGCGCGATCCGGTCCTTGACCGAGCCGCCCGGGTTGACGTACTCCACCTTCGCCAGCACGGTGGCCTGGATGCCCTCGGTGACGTTGCGCAGGCGTACCAGCGGGGTGTTGCCGATCAGCTCGACGACGTTGTCGTAGTACTGCACCTCGTTGTGCCCTTCGTCGCGCCGCCGTCGGTTCCGGCGGCCGGCCAGCCCTCAGTTCGCCGACCAGCGTACGTGCCGTCAGGGCACCACATGCCCGGGGATGACGGAGCTGCGACGTGCCTCCCACTCCAGGAACCGCTCGGTCTCGGCGAGGACGCTGCCCGCCAGCCAGGTGACCATGACCGCGTCGTCGGCCAGCCCGAAGATCGCCAGCGGGATCTCCGGCAGCAGGTCGATCGGCGAGACGATGTACGCCGTCGCCCCGGCCATCAGCGCCAGGCGCAGGCCGCCGTCGTACTCGCCCCGGGTGGTCGCCCGGATCATCCGCGGCAGCGCCGCCAGCCGGGCCCCGAGCGACGGCCCGCCCCGCGTTCCCGCCGCCAGCGCCCGGGCCAGCGCGGCGAACGCGGCGCTGCGCTTCAACGTCTTCCCCATGATTTCGCCCCTCTCCGCCCGACCATGGTGCGGCCCGGTGGCAAGCCCGCGTCCGCTCCCCCATCGATACCCAGTCGGGACGCCGCCCAGCCATCCGATCACGGACAGCAGTGGTCGTACCGGCGCGATACTGTCGGTTCATGGGGGACGCTGGTTCCGTCGCGCCGGTCCGCCGGCAGCGCGCCCGGCAGATCGCCCGCCTCGCGGCGATCGGCACGGGCGCCACGGTGGCGGCCACCGCCGCCACCGGCGGGGTGCTGCTCGGCCAGGCCCGGCAGGCCCGCCGCACCATCCCGATGGCCCAGGCCCCGCCGCCGCGTTGCGACGGCGTCTACGGCGCGAGACTGCCCGGTCCGCCGGTCACCATGGTCATCCTGGGCGACTCCTCGGCGGCCGGGTACGGCGTGCACAGGCGCCGGGAGACGCCGGGCTCGCTGCTGGCCACCGGGCTGTCCCGCCGCCTGCACCGGCCGGTCCGGCTGCACCGCTTCGCCGTGGTCGGCGCGCTGTCGTCCGGGCTGAAGCCGCAGGTCGAGTCCGCGCTGGAGGTCGAGCCGGACGTGGCCGTGATACTGGTCGGCGGCAACGACGTCACCAACCGCACGCCGTTCCCGGTGGCAGTGCGCTACCTGGTCGACGCGGTCCGCACGCTGCGTGCGGCCGGTTGTGAGGTGGTCGTCGGCACCTGTCCCGACCTGGGCACCATCCGGCCGATCCAGCCGCCGCTGCGCTGGCTGGCCCGGCGCTGGAGCCGCCAGCTCGCCGCCGCGCAGACGGTCGCGGTGGTCGAGGCCGGCGGCCGTACCGTCTCGCTCGGCGACATGCTCGGGCCGCGCTTCGCCGCCGAGCCCGGCCGGATGTTCGCCTGGGACCGGTTCCACCCCTCCGCCGAGGGGTACGCGATAGCCGCGGCGGCGTTGCTGCCCACCGTGCTGTCCGCGCTGGGCGTCGTCCCGGAACGCAGGCCTGTCCTGCCCGGCGTGGAAGGCGTACGGTCGCTCCCGGAGGCCGCCCACCAGGCGGCCCGGCACGCCGGCACGGAGGTCAGCGGCGCCCAGCTCCGGGGTCGCGACCGCGGGCCGGGCGGGCGGTGGGCGCAGCTTCGCCGGCGGGCCTTCTTCGGCGTCGGCGCGGTGCCCCCGACCGGCAGCGCCGCCGACTCGGCAACGCTGGAGGGAACGGCATGAGCGAGCGAAGCGGGGTGCTGTCATGAGCGAGCGCGGTGAGGTGGCCCGGTGGGGCCGGGCCGCGGCCCTGTCGCTGCTGGCCGGCACCGTGGGCGGCGCGGCGGTCCTGGCCGGCCAGGCCATCGCCGCCCGCAGCCGCGAGTACGCCCAGCCCGAGCTGGGTCTGGTGCTGCGCGCGACGGTCGGCCGCGCGGACGCGCCGCCGCTGCGGCTGGTGCTGCTGGGCGACTCGTCGGCGCTCGGCGTAGGCGTCGACCGGTTCGAGGACACCATCGGCGGTCAGCTCGCCAACCTGCTCGCCGAGGGACCGGCCGGCCGCCGGGTGCAGCTGTCGAGCGTGGGGGTCTCCGGCTCGCGCGCCACCGACCTGGCCACCCAGGTGGCCCGGGCGCTGCTCGGCGAGCGGCCGGACGTGGCGGTGGTGCTGATCGGGGCGAACGACGCCACCGCGATGTCCCGGTCCGGTGACGCGGCGGCCTATCTCGGCTCGGCGGTACGCCGGCTGCGGGAGGCGCACGTCGAGGTGGTGGTGGGCACCTGCCCCGACCTCGGCGCGGTCCGCGCTGTCGCCGCGCCGCTGCGCCAGGTGCTCGGCTGGTCCGGGCGGCGGATGGCGCGGGCCCAGACGGCGGCCGTGCTGGACGCCGGTGGCACGGTGGTCGACCTGGGCACCGAGACCGGGCCGGTGTTCCGCGCGGACGCGGGCACGCTCTGCCACGACGGCTTCCACCCGTCGGCCGACGGCTACCGGGTCTGGGCGCACGCCCTGCTCCCGGCGGTCGAGGCGGCGGCGGCCGTCGCGTTCCGGCACCACCGCCGACCGCCCACGGGGTGACATTTCCCGCCCGCCGCACGCCTTCCCGGGCATGTTACCGGCGCGTTAACGTTGCTCCATGCCGATTGAGTCGCCCCGCGACGCCGTCATCGTCGCCACCGCCCGGTCCCCCATCGGCCGCGCGTTCAAGGGTTCCCTCCGCGAGGTCCGCCCGGACGACCTCGCCGCCACCATCGTCCAGGCCGCCCTCGACAAGGTCCCGGCGCTCGATCCCACCACCATCGACGACCTCTACCTCGGGTGCGGTCTGCCCGGCGGCGAGCAGGGCTTCAACATGGCCCGGGTGGTCGCCACGCTGATGGGCCTCGACGGTCTGCCCGGCGCCACGCTGACCCGCTACTGCGCGTCCTCGCTCCAGACCACCCGGATGGCGATGCACGCGATCCGGGCCGGTGAGGGCGACGTGTTCGTCTCCGCCGGTGTCGAGATGGTCTCCCGGTACGCCCGGGGCAACTCGGACACGCTGCCGCCGGAGGCGCAGGCCCTCGTCGGCGGCGGCTGGGAGAACCCCCGCTTCGCCGAGGCGCGCGAGCGTTCCGCGGCCCGCGCCCAGGGGGGCGCCGAGGTGTGGACCGACCCGCGCGAGGCCGGGCAGCTGCCCGACATCTACCTCGCCATGGGGCAGACCGCGGAGAACCTGGCCCAGGTGTACGACGTGACCCGCGAGGACATGGACGCGTTCGGCGTCCGCAGCCAGAACCTCGCCGAGAAGGCGATCGCGGACGGCTTCTGGGCCCGCGAGATCACTCCGGTGACCACGCCGGACGGCACCGTCGTCAGCACCGACGACGGTCCGCGCGCCGGGGTGACCCTGGAGGCCGTGGCCGGCCTGAAGCCGGTGTTCCGCCCGGACGGCCGGATCACCGCGGGCAACTGCTGCCCGCTCAACGACGGCGCCGCCGCCGTGGTGATCATGAGCGCCGAGCGGGCGTCCGAGCTGGGGCTCACCCCGCTGGCCCGGATCGTCTCCACCGGCGTCACCGGGCTCTCCCCCGAGATCATGGGTCTGGGCCCGGTCGAGGCGTCGAAGCAGGCGCTCAAGCGCGCCGGCATGACCATCGACGACGTCGACCTGGTCGAGATCAACGAGGCGTTCGCCGCCCAGGTGATCCCCTCGTACCGGCAGCTCGGCATCCCGGAGGAGAAGCTGAACGTCGCCGGTGGCGCGATCGCTGTCGGCCACCCGTTCGGCATGACCGGCGCCCGGATCACCGGCACGCTGCTCAACGCGCTGGAGTGGCACGACAAGACCATCGGGCTGGAGACCATGTGCGTCGGCGGTGGCCAGGGCATGGCGATGGTGCTCGAACGACTGAACTGAGACCGGTTCGCCGGAGCACGGGCCGGGTACGGGAGGCCGCATGGCGACCGTCGTGGAACGTGAGCGCAAGTACTCCGGCGACGAGGGTTTCCGGCTGCCCGACCTGACCGGGTGCGGTGGCGTCGTGACCATGTCCGACGCCACCGTCTCGGATCTGGACGCCGTCTACTGGGACACCGACGACCTGCTCCTGCTGCGCAGCGGGCACGCGCTGCGCCGGCGTACCGGCGGGCACGACGCGGGCTGGCATCTCAAGGTGGGCGCCGTCGGTGGCGCCCGGGTCGAGCACCAGTTTCCGGCCGGGGCGTCCGACGACGGCCCGCCGCCCGAGCTGGTCGCGCTGATCCGGGCCGCGTCGCGCGGTCGCCCCGTGGCTCCGGCGGCCCGGGTCGTCAACCGCCGCCGGGAACACCGGCTGCTGGACGCGGACGGCCGGGTGCTGGCCGAGGTGGCCGAGGACGACGTCCGGTCCGAGGATCTGGTGGACGGCACCGCGCGGACCTGGCACGAGATCGAGATCGAACTGGTCGAGGGCGACGAAGGGCTGCTCGACGCGCTGGGCGAACGGTTGCGCGCGGCCGGCGCCCGGGACGTGGCGGTCAGCAAGTCGCACCGGGCCGTCGCCGGCCGGATCGAGCGCTACGACGACCGGGAACCGGACGGCCCCGCGGCACCGGTCCTCGCGTACGTCCGGGCGCAGCGGGACGCGATCGTCGGCAACCACGCGGCCGCGTACCAGGGCGACGAGGACGCGGTCCACGACATGCGCGTCGCGACCCGCCGGTTGCGGGCGACGCTGCGGACGTTCCGGGGCCTGTGGGACCGCCGGGAGAGCGAGGCGGTCCGGGCCGAGCTGCGCCGCCTCGGCGGCGAGCTGGGCCGGGTCCGCGACACCCAGGTGATGGCCGCCCGGCTCACCGAGGCGGTGCACGAGCTGCCGGACGAGCTGGTGCTCGGCCCGGTGGCCGCGCGGATCGGCGAACGGTTCGCCGCCGACCTGGCCGAGGCGACCACCGCGCTGCGGTCCGCGCTGGACGCCGACCGCTATCCCGCCCTGCTGGCCCGCCTGGACCGGCTGGCCGACGTCCCGCCGGCCGACGTCGGCCGGCACTGGGTCGACCGCCGGGTCCGCAAGGCGGTACGCCGCGCGGACGAGCGGCTGGACCGGGCGTTCACGGTCGACGGGCCGGACGGGGACGCGGCGTTGCACGAGGCACGCAAGAAGCTCAAGGCCGCCCGCTACGCGGTGGAGGTGCGCGAGCCGGCCGCCGGCAAGCGGGCCTCGCGGCTGGTGAAGCGGTTCAAGGCGCTCCAGGATCTGCTCGGCACCCACCAGGACTCGGTGGTCACGCGGGAGGTGCTCCGGCGGCAGGCGCTCCAGGCGTACGCCGACGGCGAGAACACGTTCACCTACGGCCTGATGCACGCGAGGCAGGCGGAGGCCGCCGGCCACGACCGCCCCGCCGTCCTGCGCGCACGCGACCGGTCAAGACACCGCAAGGTACGCCGCTGGCTGAAGCCCTGACCGACCCTCCCGCTCCCCGTCCCCACTCCGTCGATCATGAAGTTGACGGGGATCCGCGTCCGTTTTGTCGCCGTCAACTTCATGATCGACGGAGTGGGGACGGGGAGCGGGAGGGTCGGTCAGGGCTTC
>NZ_WBKS01000053.1:0-35292 GCF_008868145.1 Micromonospora sp. AMSO1212t | reverse complement strand
GCTCGTGGTCACCACCCGTGCCGACCGCTCGGCCAGACCGGTGCGCCAGCGCTGCAGCACCGACGGGGGCAGCAGCGCGGCCAGCAGCCGGGTACGGCGGTCCGCGCCCGCCGCCAACGCGCCCCGGACCATGCGCAGCGCCGGCTGCAACTCCGCGTCGGTCAGCGGGTCACGGGCGTAGCGGGCTCGCTCCTCGGCGCGGCCGAGCAGGCGTACCCCGGTCGCGGCGTCTCCCCTCTCGGCGAGCGCCTCCCGGGCAAGCCGCTCGGCGGTGGCCCGTGGGGTTTCCGTGCGGTCCACCCGGACGTGGAAGTCGACGAGCGTGTCGAGCAGCTCGTCCCAGGCGGCGTGCGCGTCGGCGCGGGCCGCCTCGGCGTCCACGCCGACGACGACCTGCCGTGTCTCGCCGCGCTGGCCCGGCACCGGCAACGCGGTGGCCGCGGGCGTGACCGCCCGGACGCGCCGGCGGCGGCGCAGGGCGGAGCGGCGCAGGGCCGGTACGGCGAGCAGCGCCAGCAGCGCCAGCGCACCGGCCAGCCACCACGGCCAGACCGGGCTCTCCTCGGCGGGCCCGCCCTGGTTGAGCGTGAGGCCCTGGTCGGTGTCCTTGTCGAGCCGGTCCGCCTCGTTCGGCCCGGCCGACGGGCCGGCCGCGTCGGGAGCGCTGGTGCTGCCGGTCGAGGGGGTGGCCTCCTCGGGGGCGTCGATGTCCGGCGCCCAGGCCGAGCGGACCGAGCCCGCCACGGCCGCCGCCGGGGTGGCGTCGAACGGCACCCAGCCGATCCCGCTGAAGTTGACCTCGGTCCAGGCGTGCAGGTTGCGGTTGGTCAGCACGTACGTGCCGCTGTCGGCCCTGCTGCCGTTGGTGAACCCGACGGCGACCCGGGCCGGGATGCCCGCGGCGCGGACCAGCCACGCCATCGCCGCGGCGTACTGCTGGCAGTAGCCGACCTTGGTGGCGAGGAAGTCGGTGATGTCCTCCCCGCTGCTGCCGTTGCGGGTGGACAGCGAGTAGGTGAAGCCGTTCTCCACGGAGAAGTAGTCGTAGATCGCCCGGACCTTGTCGTAGTCGTTCGACTTGCCCTTGACCAGCTCCGCGACCAGTTCCTCGACGGCCGGTACGGACGGCCGCTCGGTCTGCTGCCGCATCACCGGGCTGTCCGAGGGCAGCGACGGGGCCGCGCGCAGCGCCGCCGGGCTGAAGGTGGACCGGACGTAGTCGAAGGAGTAGCTCTTACCGCGGGCGTTGTCCCGGTTGGAGAAGACGACCTGCTGGTTCGGGTCGTACAGCCAGTTGCCGTTGAGGTCGTCGGTCTTGACCGGCTCGGCGTAGACCGGCATCAACGGCATGTTCAGGTTCCTCGTCACCTCGACGGTGGCGCGGTAGCGCTGCTGGTCGACGCCGCGCGGGGCGCGTTCCCCCGGGTCGGGCAGCGGGCGGGTGATCGGCCGCCCGGTGGGCACACGTGCCTGGAAGCCGCTGGGCCGCAGGTCGTCGACCACGCCCAGGCGCAGGTAGAACGGGGTCGTCTCGTTGGTGCTGACCTTGACCAGATCGATCACCTCGCTCTGGTTGAGCTGGCCGCTGAGCGCCGCGAACAGGTCGACCCGGCCGGAGCTGCCGCCCTGGCCCGGCCGCCCGTTGCCCTCGCCGGGCCCGGCGCCGACGTTGTTCAGCAGCCCGCCGGTCATCCCGGGCACGGCCAGCGGCAGCGCCACCGCCACGATCACGCCGACCACTGCGAGCCGCCGTCCCGCCGCGGCCAGCGGGGACGCCTCCCAGACGTCCACGTCGCGCCCCTCGCCGGTGAACCGGCGGCCGAACCGGCGTACCCGGTCGACGTTGTCGGTGACCAGCAGCCAGAGGTAACCGGCGGCGCCCACCACGAACGGGGTGGCCGGAACGCTGTCCACGTACACCGCGACCGGCACCGAGTAGATGGCCAGCATCGGCAGGCCGGCCAGCGCGGGCCGGCGCAACCCGACCGCGAGCACGTCCACCACCACGGCGACCGCGCCGATGCCGAGCACCGCGAGGAACAGCAGCGAGTCGACGTCCGGCACCTTCACGCCGTACGAGCGCATGTCCTGCAACGACGTCTGGAGCAGGTCGCCGAAGTGCCCGAACGTGGCCGGGGTCGGCACGAACGCGAGCAGTTCGGTGCCGCCGGGGAAGACCCACGTCAGGCCCAGGGTCAGCCCGGCCAGCATGGCCAGCACCTGCCCCCACAGCGGCATCCGGCCCAGGCGGCTCAACGCGGCCGAGCCGGCCACCACGGCGACCACGACGGCGGCCTGGATCAGCCAGGTCCAGCGTTCGAAGATCGCCGACAGTGGGGCCGCCGCCAGCAGCGTCGCCGCCGCGGCGACGAACCCGATGTTGCGGTGCGGGGTCACAGGACCATCCTTCCGGTCATCGCCGTCCGCCGGCCACCGTCTCGGCCATGGCGGCCCGCAGCGCGAAGCCCTGCGAGCCCCGCCCGGCCTGCGGCCACAGCATCGGCAGTCGGGTGCCGTGCTCCACCCCGATGACCCGCCAGCCGCTCTGCAGCAGCGCGAGCGCGGCGGCGCCGTGCGCCCGCTCCGCCTCGATCCGGGCGTTCGGCGGGAGGTTGAGCCAGGTGTTGCTGTCGAGCAGGAACGCCACACAGGTGGCGCCGTTGCCGCGCAGCCCGGCCAGCAACTCCGCCTCGGCGGTGCCGAGCGTGCCGAGCAGCGCGATGATCAGACCGCCGTCGGCGCGCTGCCGGACCTGCTGCACCAGCGTGGTGATCTCGCCGCGCCGGTCCAGGTGCACGTCGGCGAGCTGGTCGAGCAGCAGTCCCTCGCCGCCGGCCTCGGTGGCCCCGACGTCGGCCCCGTTGCCGGTGACCAGCCGCAGCTTGTAGCCGGCCTCGCGCAGGTGCACGGCGATGCTGGCGGCGGCCGAGACCGCCCACTCGAAGCTCGCCGTCGGGCCCTCGCCCCGGTGCCCGGCGGCGCGGGTGTCGAGCACCACCGTGGCCCGGCTCTCCCACGGCTGCTCCTCGCGGCGCACCATCAGCTCACCGGTGCGGGCGGTGGACTTCCAGTGCACCCGGCGCAGGTCGTCGCCCATCCGGTACTCCCGGGTGGCGGCGTCGTCCTCGCCGTGCACCGCCACCGAGCGGGCCCGGCTGTCGCCGCTGCCGGCGTACTCACCCGGCAGCCGCACCGCGGGCAGCGGGGTGACCTGCGGGATCACCGTGAGGTGGTCGGTGCTGGGGAACGACCGGGTCAGCTCGCACAGGCCGAACGGGTCGGTCAGCCGGATCACCAGCGGCCCCACCTCGTAGCGGCCGCGCACGTCCGCGCGGACCGTGTACGCCACGGAGCTGGCCTGGTGCGCGCCGAGCCGCTCCAGCACCACCCGGGGCCGGCTGCCCAGCGCGTACGGCAGGCGGTCCTCCAGCAGCAGCGTGCCGGTGGGCAGCCGGGACAGGTTCTGCAGCCGCAGCACCACCCGGGAGCTGGCGCCGACCGGCACCCGGTGCGGCTCCAGCGACCGGTTGCAGGCCAGCTTGTACCGGCTGCGCCCGACGTACGCGGCGGCCAGCAGCGGCAGCACGGCGAGTAGGACCGCCACCCGGAGCAGGTCCTTCTCGCCCAGGATGCCGGCGGAGATCGCCGCGGCCACCGCGGCCGCCAGGAAGGAGCGGCCGCGGGTGGTCAGCCCACGCAGGCCGTCACGCACGTCACGGCCTCCGCGGCTCGTACGGCCCGCGGCCGTTGTTGCCGGCGCCGGGCCGGGTGTCGTACGGCGACCGCTGCCGGTCGTGCGGGAGCGGCAGGCGGTGCACCAGTTCGGAGACGATCGCGTCGGTGGTACGCCGGGCCAGCTGGGCGTCCGCGGTCGGGATGATCCGGTGCGCCAGGACCGGCACCGCGAGCACCTGGAGGTCGTCCGGCAGGACGTAGTCGCGGCCCTCCAGGGCGGCCACCGCGCGGGCGGTGCGCAGCAGCTGGAGCGTGGCGCGCGGGGACGCGCCCAGCCGCAGGTCGGGCGCCTCCCGGGTGGCGGTGACCAGGTCGATCGCGTACTGCTTGACGGCGTCGGCGACGTGCACCTGCCGGACGTGGCCGATCAGCCGGCGGACGGTGGCCGCGTCGGAGACCGGACGCAGCCCCGGCAGCGGGTCGGTCGCGCCGTGCCCGTCGAGCATGGCCAGCTCGGCGCGCGGGTCCGGGTAGCCCATGGCGATGCGGGCGGTGAAGCGGTCCCGCTGCGCCTCGGGCAGCGGGTAGGTGCCCTCCATCTCGATCGGGTTCTGCGTCGCGATCACCATGAACGGCGTCTGCAACTGGTAGGTGACCCCGTCGACGGTGACCTGCCGCTCCTCCATGCACTCCAGCAGCGCCGACTGGGTCTTCGGCGAGGCCCGGTTGATCTCGTCGCCGACCACCAGGTTGGCGAAGACCGCGCCGGGGCGGAACTCGAAGTCGTGCGTCTCCTGGTTGTAGACGCTGACGCCGGTGACGTCGCTGGGAAGCAGGTCGGGGGTGAACTGGATCCGCCGGACCGAACAGTCGATGGACCGGGCCATCGCCTTGGCGAGCTTGGTCTTGCCGACGCCGGGCACGTCCTCGATGAGCAGGTGACCCTCGGCCAGCAGCACCGCCAGGGCGAGCCGGACGGTGGCGGTCTTGCCCTCGATGACCTGCTCGATGTTGGCCACGATGGCCTCGCTGGCGGCGCGGAACTCGTCGTGCGGCAGCAGACCGCCCACCTCGTCCCAGGTCTGTTGTGTCACGGGCCTCCTCCTCGTCGCCTGGACGGCAGCTCTTTATAGAGCACCTGGACCCGCCGTTGGGTTCGCGACGCCGAGCCTCGTCTGCCGCAGAAATCTCATTGGCCTCTCAGGCTAACCATGTTTGTCGTTACTGCCGACTCCCGCAGGTGGTCGGTCGGTTACGCCCGGAATATTCGCCGGACCGGGGGACCGGGCGTCGACCCGGGAACGGGCGAGCCCTCCGGCGGGCGGGCGAGGTACACTGCCGTGCATGGCCGGGTTCTACCTGCTTCTTACCGAGCCGTGTTGATGCGCTGAACGCGCGACAGCACGGCCGCCCCTCCTGCGCGAGGGGCTTTTTTGTGCCCGCAGCAGACCGCCCACAATTTTTCGAATTTGATCCGCGCCGAGGAGACGCCATGAGTGAGGCAGCCGCACCGGCGACCGACATTCCCCCGTTCCGGTACACCGCCGCCCTGGCCGACGAGATCGAACACCGCTGGCAGGACGTCTGGGAGCGGGACGGCACCTTCCAGGCGCCGAACCCGGCGGGCCCGCTGGCCGACCCGGGCCACCCGCGCGCGGGCGCCGAGAAGCTGTACGTGCTGGACATGTTCCCGTACCCGTCCGGCGCGGGCCTGCACGTCGGCCACCCGCTGGGCTACATCGGCACCGACTGCTACGCCCGCTACCAGCGGATGGCCGGGCGCAACGTGCTGCACGCGATGGGCTTCGACGCGTTCGGCCTGCCCGCCGAGCAGTACGCGGTGCAGACCGGCACCCACCCCCGGACCACCACCGAGGCCAACATCGAGCGGTTCAAGGCGCAGCTGCGCCGGCTGGGGCTGGGCCACGACGAGCGGCGTTCGGTGGCGACCATCGACACCGGCTTCTACCGCTGGACCCAGTGGATCTTCCTGCAGATCTTCAACTCCTGGTACGACGCGGACGCGAAGAAGGCCCGGCCGATCGCCGAGCTGATCGCCGAGTTCGAGGGCGGCACCCGCGCCACCCCGGACGGGCGCCCGTGGGCCGAGCTGTCCGTGGGGGAGCGGCGGCGCATCGTCGACGACCACCGGCTGGCGTACGTCTCGGAGGCGCCGGTGAACTGGTGCCCGGGCCTGGGCACCGTGGTGGCCAACGAGGAGGTCACCGCCGACGGCCGTTCCGAGCGCGGCAACTTCCCGGTCTTCAAGCGCAACCTGAAGCAGTGGATGATGCGGATCACCGCGTACGGGGACCGGCTGCTGGAGGATCTGGACACACTGGACTGGCCCGAGCCGATCAAGCTGCAGCAGCGCAACTGGATCGGCCGGTCGACCGGAGCGCACATCGACTTCCCGACCGACGCCGCCCCGGTGCGGGTGTTCACCACGCGGCCCGACACCGTCTTCGGCGCCACCTACATGGTGCTGGCGCCCGAGCACGAGCTGGTCGACGTGCTGACGCCGGCCACCTGGCCGGAGGGGACGAAGGACGCCTGGACCGGCGGGCACGCCGGCCCGCGTGAGGCCGTCGAGGCGTACCGGAAGGCCGCCTCGGCCAAGACGGACGTGGAGCGGCAGGCGGACAGCAAGGAGAAGACCGGCGTCTTCGTCGGCGCCTACGCCACCAACCCGGTGACCGGCGGGCAGATCCCGATCTTCATCGCCGACTACGTGCTGGCCGGGTACGGCACCGGCGCGATCATGGCGGTGCCCGCTCAGGACGAGCGGGACTGGGCCTTCGCCGAGGTGTTCGAGCTGCCGATCGTGCGGACCGTGCAGCCGCCGGAGGGCTTCGACGGCAAGGCGTACACCGGGGACGGTCCGGCGATCAACAGCGCCGCGCCGGATCGCGGCATCGATCTGGACGGCCTGGGCGTGGCCGACGCGAAGGCGCGCATCATCGAGTGGCTGGAGGCCGGCGGGCACGGCGCCGGCGCGGTCACCTGGCGGCTGCGCGACTGGCTGTTCTCCCGGCAGCGCTACTGGGGCGAGCCGTTCCCGATCGTGTACGACGAGACCGGGGCGCCGATCGCGCTGCCCGAGTCGATGCTGCCGGTCGAACTGCCCGAGGTGGAGGACTTCTCGCCGAAGACGTTCGACCCGGAGGACGCCGACAGCGATCCGGAGACCCCGCTGTCGCGGCGGCGCGACTGGGTGGAGGTGGAGCTGGACCTGGGCGACGGGCCCAAGCGCTACACCCGCGAGACCAACGTGATGCCGCAGTGGGCCGGCTCCTGCTGGTACGAGCTGCGCTACCTGGACCCGACCGACTCGCAGCGCTTCGCCGAGCCGGAGAACGAGGCGTACTGGATGGGCCCGCGCGGCGCGGGCGACTGCGGGGGCACGGACCTGTACGTCGGCGGCGCCGAGCACGCCGTGCTGCACCTGCTGTACGCCCGCTTCTGGCACAAGGTGCTGTACGACCTGGGCCACGTCTCGTCGTTCGAGCCGTTCCGCCGCCTGTTCAACCAGGGCATGATCCAGGCGTACGCGTTCGTCGACCCGCGCGGCGCCTACGTGCCCGCCGAGGAGGTCGTCGAGGTCGACGGCCGCTGGTTCCACGGCGAGACCGAGGTCCGGCGCGAGTACGGCAAGATGGGCAAGTCGCTGAAGAACGTCGTCACGCCCGACGACATGTGCGCGGCGTACGGCGCGGACACGTTCCGGGTGTACGAGATGTCGATGGGCCCGCTGGAGGTGTCCCGCCCGTGGGACACCCGGGCAGTGGTCGGCTCGTACCGGTTCCTGCAGCGGGTCTGGCGCACCGTCGTCGACGAGCAGAACGGTGAGCTGCGGATCACCGACGAACCGGCCGACGAGGCGACCCGGCGGCTGCTGCACAAGGTGATCGACGGGGTCCGCGCCGACATGGACGGGATCCGGTTCAACACCGCCATCGCCAAGCTGATCGAGCTGACCAACGGCCTGACCCGGCTGGCGCGTACGCCGCGCGAGGTGGCCGAGCCGCTGGTGCTGATGGTCGCCCCGTTCGCCCCGCACGTGGCCGAGGAGCTGTGGCACAAGCTGGGCCACGACGCCTCGCTGGCGTACGAGGACTTCCCGGTCGCCGATCCGGCGCTGCTGGTGGCCGAGTCGGTCACGTATCCGGTGCAGGTCAACGGCAAGGTCCGGGGCCGGGTCGAGGTGCCGGCCGACGCCACCGAGGAGACCGTCCGCGCGGCGGCGCTGGAGGCCGTGGCCGGCTCGCTGGGCGGCAGGGAGCCGCGCAAGGTGATCGTGGTGAAGGGCCGGATGGTCTCGGTCGTCGCCTGACCGGGCCGGTGGGCGTGTCCACTTCGGGGGCACGCCCGCCGCCGGTCATGCCGGCTCGGACCGGCGGCGCCGTTCGGCCCGCCACCAGCGGTGGATGATCAGCACGCTGGCGATCAGGCCGAGGCTCGCAGGCGCCGCCGCGTACCAGTTGATCGAACCGGGCGTGCTCACGGCCGCGCCGATCGCCGCGTATCCGATGGCGGTGGGGGCGGAGGCGATCACGCTGCCGGCCAGGAACGGCACCACCCGGGCGGCGGTGGTGCCGTAGCCGTAGCTGACCAGCCCGAACCCGGCGATCGGCAGCAGCCGTACGGTGATCACGCCGAAGACGCTCTGCCGGGCGAACCAGCCGTCGAGGCGGGCCAGCCGGCCGCGTACCCGCTCGGCGACGAAGTCGCGGCCGAGCACCCGGCCCACCGTGAAGCCGATGGCCGCCGCGAGCAGCGCCGCGCCGAGCGCGTACGCGGCGCCGTGCACCGGGCCGAAGATCGCGCCCGCGGCCAGCGTGACGAACGTCCGCGGCACCAGCGCCACCAGCAGCAGCGCGCCGCCGACCACCGCCGCGGGCGGACCGTAGCCGCCGAGCGAGTCGGCGAGCCGGGGCAGGTCGGCCGGGTCCGGCCGGGGCACCAGCAGCAGCGTCACGCCGAACCCGGCGAGCAGCAGCAGGAGCAGCCCGAACCGGCGCGCCGAGGGCTGCCGCAGCAACCCGGCGAGCCGGCGGGCCACCGGTCGCCGCCCCGGCCGGGCGGCGTCGGTCACGGCCTCGGGGCGGCGGCCACCGCGGTGCGGCGCTCGGAGCGGAGGCGGTCGGCCCAGGTGTCGTCGAGCGGGGGGAGCTGGTGGATGCCGGTCGCCCAGCGCAGCAGCAGGTCGGCCAGGTCGGGGTTGCGCGCCAGCGCCGGGCCGTGCGAGTAGGTGCCGAGCAGCTTGCCCCGCCACGCGCCCTCGGTGGTCCCGTCGTTGCCGACCCCGGTGGTGACCCGGGCCAGCGGGGACACGCCCGGGCCGAGGTGGGTACGGCCGCCGTGGTTCTCGAACCCGGACAGGTGCGGGATGCCCAGCCGCGGGTCGACCTCGCCGGCCAGCTCGCCCACCGCCCGGGTGGGGCCGCGGTCGGAGGAGAGGTCGAGCAGCTCCAGGCCGGCGCAGCGGGTGCCCTTGGCGAAGAAGGAGGTGCCGAGGAGCTGGTAGCCGGCGCAGACGCCGAACACCACCGAACCCTGGGCCACCGCCCGGTGCAGGCCGCCGTCGGCGAGCAGTCGCTGGGCGCCGAGCGCCTGCGGGCCGTCCTCGCCGCCGCCGATCAGGTAGATGTCGGCGGTGGCGGGCAGCCGCTGGTCGGAGCGGACCTCGAGCACCTCGACCGGCATGCCGCGCAGCTGGGCCCGGCGGGCCAGGATCAGCGCGTTGCCCCGGTCGCCGTAGGTGGACAGCAGGTCGGGATAGATCCAGACGATGCGCAGGCTCTCAGTTGACACGGTCCAGCTCCGCTCGGATGTCCTGGAAGGCGGTGTAGTTGGCGATGACCTCCAGCCGGCCCGGCGGCACGGCGCGGACGGCCTCGTCGAAGCTGCGTACGTGCTGGAACGGCACGCCGTTGACCTCCAGCCGCACCGCCAGGTCGTACGCCCGGTCGCCGGTGATCAGCACCTGCCGGCCGGTCAGCGGGGAGAAGTCCACGTCGAACAGCCAGGACGTGTCCAGGCCGTCGGGGTCGCGGGCGTTGATGGACAGCAGTGTCGGCGCGACGTCGGCCATGTCGAACGCCTCCAGCCAGCTCGCCGGGTTCTTCGCCAGCAGCAGCCGGATGTTGCGCCCGTCGCGGTCCACCTGGGCGTAGCGGCCGGCCACCGAGGTGACGGTGCCGAGCCGGGACACCGCGTCCACCGGGCGTACGCCGAACTCGGCGGCGACGGCCAGGGCGGTGGCCGCGTTGCCGAGGTTGACCTTGCCGGGGAGCTGGAGCTGGATCTTGTGCCAGGCGCCGGTGGGGTCGAGCACGCCGTCGTCCTCGACCGTCCAGTTCGGCTCCGGGCGGCGCAGCGGGCAACCGGTGCACCACCACTGCTCGCCGGAGCGCTGGATGGTGGAGCCGCACTCGGGGCAGACCCAGGAGTCGTCGTGCCAGCGCTGCCCGGCGCTGAACCAGGTGACGTGCGGCGGCACGTGACCCTGGGCCGGGTCGGCCGGCGGGCAGGCGGCCCACACCACCATCGGGTCGTCGGCGTTGGCGACCACCCGGATCCGCGGGTGCCGGACCAGGGCGGCGCGCCAGAGCTGCGCCATCATGGCGACCTCCTTGGCGCGGTCGAGCTGGTCGCGGGAGAGGTTGAGCAGCGCCACCACGTGCGGCTCGGTCGCCTCCAGCACCTGGGCGAGGTAGTGCTCGTCCACCTCCAGCACGGCGTACGGCGTGCTGCCGGCCTTGGCCAGCGCCGAGGTGTGGCCGGTGGGCATGTTCGCGCCGAAGGAGTTGGTGGCGACCCGGCCCAGCACGCCGACCGCGGCGGTGGTGAGCCGGGTGGTGGTGGTCTTGCCGTTGGTGCCGGAGACCAGGGCGATGGCGCGCCCGGCCGAGAGGTGGGCGAGCAGGTCCGGGTCGATCTTGAGGCCGATCCAGCCGCCGATCACCGAGCCGTCGCCACGGCCCGCAGCCCGCGACAGCGCCGCGGCGGTGCGCGACACGGAGCTGGCCACCTTTGCCCGCAAGGGCATCTTCGCGTCCGTCACCCGAGCGAGGTTACCGGACCGCCACCTCCACCAGATCGCCGCCGACGGCGAACCGTTCGGCCGGGGACGGCCCGGCGGACGGCCGGAGCGCGCGGGGCCGGACGGCGGCGGTCGATGTCGGGTAGTGGACGGTGCGGGGCGCGCCCCACCCCCTCCACTCGGCCCCACCCGCGTTGACGTGCGGTTTTGCGCGCGGAAACGCCACGCCGCGCGGGCGATTCTGGTTGCAGGTGGAGGGAAGTGGAGTAGAGTGGGGCGCGATGGTGAGGCCGGGAGGGCCACACCGGCCCGGGGGGTCAGCGGCGCCGCGAACGCCGCTCAGGGCGAGGGGGTTGGGCCGATGTTCCTCGGCACCCACACTCCGCGCCTGGACGACAAAGGCCGGTTGATCCTGCCGGCGAAGTTCCGGGACGAACTGGCGGGGGGTGTCGTGATCACCAAAGGGCAGGAGCGCTGCCTCTACGTCTTTCCGATGCCCGAGTTCCAGCGGATCGCCGACCAGTTGCGCGCGCAGCCGATGACGAGCAAGGCGGCCCGGGCCTACAGCCGGGTCTTCTTCGCCAGCGCGCACGACGAGGTGCCGGACAAGCAGGGGCGGGTCACCATACCCGGCCACCTGCGGTCGTACGCGGCACTGGACCGGGATCTGGTCGTGATCGGAGCGAGCACCCGGGTGGAGATCTGGGACAAGGCGGCCTGGGAGGCCTACCTCGCGGAGAGCGAAGACGACTTCGCCGACATCGAGGAGGGGGTGCTGCCCGGCGGTCTGTAGGGCGTGACGGCGCCCGACGTACTGCGAGATCTCCAGCCGCTTTCGAGTTCCTGGCACCCCTTCCCCGGTGCCAGGCGCACGATCCGACACGGAGGGCCGCGGCCTCCGGCGGGCGGGAGCGGATGGGGATCTGGCGGTATGGCGAGGCGTCGTGGCGACGACGGACACGTGACGGAGCGGTTGGCGAACGGGGTGGGGGTCGAGATGGGGGAGCTACGCGGCACGCACGTGCCGGTGCTGCTCGAGCGGTGTCTCGAGCTGCTGGCCCCCGCACTGGGCCGGCCCGGTCGCACCGTGCACGTCGACGCCACACTCGGCCTGGCCGGGCACGCCGAGGCGGTGCTCACGGCGCATCCGGACACGGTGCTGATCGGCCTGGACCGGGACACCGAGGCGCTCGCCCACGCGCGGGTCCGCCTGGCCCGGTTCGCCGACCGGATCCACCTGGAGCACGCCGTCTACGACGAGCTGCCCGAGGTGCTCGACCGGCTCGGTTACCCGGCGATCGACGGGGTGCTGTTCGACCTCGGAGTCTCGTCCCTGCAACTGGACGCGCCCGACCGCGGGTTCGCGTACGCGCAGGACGCGCCGCTGGACATGCGGATGGACCAGACCCGGGGGGTGACCGCCGAGGAGGTGGTCAACACCTACTCCCACCCGGACCTGGCCCGCCTGCTGCGGGTGTACGGCGAGGAGAAGTTCGCCGGGAAGATCGCCTCGGCGATCATCCGGGAACGGGAGCGGACCCGGATCACGTCGTCGGCCCGCCTGGCCGAGCTGGTGCGGGACGCCATTCCGGCGCCGGCCCGACGAACCGGTGGACACCCGGCAAAGAGAACGTTTCAGGCTTTACGGATCGAGGTAAACAGAGAACTGGCAGCGCTGGAGACGGCGCTGCCGGCTGCTCTGGACAAGCTCACAGTGGGCGGCCGCATGGTGGTCCTGTCCTACCACTCGCTGGAGGACCGGCTCACCAAGCACGCGCTCGCCGACCGGGTTCGCAGTAAGGGCCCGGTCGACCTCCCGGTCGAACTGCCCGGGTCGGGCCCGACGTTCCGGCTGTTGAGCCGGGGCGCCGAGCTGCCCGGGGAGGCGGAGGTGTCCGCGAACCCGCGTGCCGCCTCGGTGCGGCTGCGGGCCGCGGAACGGCTCGACCCGGAGGCGGCCCGGCAGGGGCGTACCGACCGCGAACGGTACCGCCGCCGGGTGAAGGCGATGCACCAACCGGGGACGGGGTCACCGGGGTCCGGCAAGGACCCGGGGTCGGCCCCGGGGGACGCGAACGGGACGGACGAGGAGGGGGAGGGGACATGAACGTCGAGAAGCGCGACGGCCGGGGAGCCGTCGGGCAGCGCGCACCGCGGTCGGGGGGCCGGACCGCGGCGCAGCGCACCACGCGGGACACGACGGCGACCGACCGCCGGGAGGCGACTCGCGGCCGGGGGGCGCGCGAGTTCCCGACGCAGGGCACCGCCGCCCTGCGGCCGGCCGAGCGTACCCGGGTCACCGGTGCGCCGGCGCCGCGCCTGCGGGTCGCCCCGCCGGCGCCGATCCGGGTGCCCCGGGCTCCGTTCGTCGCGCTGATCCTGGTGCTGGTGGTCGGTGGAGTGCTGGGCATCCTGGCGGTCAACACCAAGATCAACGAGAACGCGTTCAAGCTGGAGAAGCTCCAGCAGCAGCAGGCCAAGCTGGACGTGGACGAGCAGGAGCTGAAGAAGGAGATCGCCGAGCAGAAGGCGCCCGGCAACCTGACCGCCAACGCCCGGCGGCTCGGCCTGGTCGAGTCCGAGGACCCGGCCTACATCCGGCTGCCGGACGGGCAGACCATCGGGGTGCCGCACCCCGCGCAGGGCGCCCCGTCGGTCACCAGCCAGCAGGGCAACGGAGGCTGAGTCATGCCGCCGAGATCGGATGATCCGCGCCGGGACGCCACAGGCTCCCGGCGCGGATCGTCGCGGGGGTCGGAGCCGCGCGAGCCGGGCCTCGGCGGGATCTCCGACGCCCGCGCGTACACCCCGCGGGGGCGGACCGTGCGCGAGGGCGGCGGCGCCGAGCAACGGCGTACCCCCCGCAGCAACCGGTCCGGCGACCCGTTCCGGCCCGCGTTGCAGGTGCTCGACGGCGGCCGGGCCGGGCGGGCCGGCACGCGCGAGCCCGTGACCGACGGCGCCCGGTCCGGCCGCCGGTCCACCGCCGCGGGCGGCCGGGCCGGCGTGGTGCGGACCGTCTCGTCCCGGCCGGTGCGGGAACCGTTCGACGACGACGACGAGGACGCGCCGCCGCCGCGCCGCCGGTCCCAGCCGCGCCGCCCGGCCGCCCAGCCCCGCCGGCCGGTACGCAAGCCGCGCCGGCCACCGCGACTCGGCGACCCGCGCCGGCGGCTGCGGCTCGGCACCGTGCTGGCGCTGGCGTTGTTCGCCAGCATCGGCGTGCGGCTGGTCTACCTCCAGACCGTGGACACCCCGGCGTACGCCGACGGCGGCCTGCCCAACCGGCTCGCCGTGGTCGAGCTGCCGGCCCCGCGCGGGGCGATCCTCGACCGCGGCGGCGAGCCGCTGGCGCACAGCGTCGAGGCCCGGTACGTGTTCGCCGACCCCACCCGGGTCAAGGACCGGTTCGCCACCGCGCGCCTGCTCTCCCCGCTGCTCGGCGTGCCCGTGTCCGACCTGGCCGAGAAGATGCGCAAGCGCACGCTGCCCGGCACCGACACCCCGTTGCAGTTCGTCTACCTGGCCCGCGGCGTGGAGATCGGCACCGCGAAGAAGATCATGGCGCTCGACCTGGCGGGCATCAACGTGCACCGCGACGAGCGGCGCGAGGTGCCCGGCGGTGACCTGGCCGCCAACCTGATCGGCTTCGTCAGCCAGGACATGAACGGCCTGGAAGGGCTGGAGGCCAAGTACGACGACGTGCTGCGCGGGCAGGCCGGCAAGCGGACCTACGAGGTGGGCCTCGGTGACCTGGCCGCGCCCATCCCGGGCGGCTACAGCCGTACCACCCAGCCGCAGCCGGGCAGCTCGCTGAAGCTCACCGTCGACCGGGACCTCCAGTTCATGACGCAACGCATCCTGGCGAAGCAGACGGCCAAGGTGAAGGGCAGTGTCGGCGCCGCGGTGATCATCGAGGTGCCGAGCGGCGAGGTGCTGGCGCAGGCCAGCCAGCCGACGTACGACGCGGCCAACCCCACCAAGGTGGGCTCCCCGGCCGACCGGGACGACGCGGCCACGACGTTCGTGGTCGACCCGGGCTCGATCCACAAGGCGATCACCTACGGCGCGGCGCTCCAGGAGGGCGTGATCACGCCGGACACCACGTTCCCGGTCGCCAACACGATCGTCCGCGGCGGCGTCACGTTCCGCGACACCCACCCGGCCGACGGCCGCACCATGAGCATCCCCGGCATGCTCGCCTACTCGTCCAACGTCGGCACCATCGAGATCGCCGAGAAGCTGGGCAAGGACCGTCTCTTCGACTACCAGAAGCGGTTCGGGCTGGGCCAGGCGACCGGTGAGGGGATGCCCGGTGAGGCCGCGGGCCGGCTGCTCCCGCCGGACCAGTGGAGCGGCTCGGCGTACGGGTCGGTGCCGATCGGGCACAGCGTGGACGCCACCCCGCTGCAGATGGCCGCCGCGTACGCGACCATCGCCAACAACGGCACGTACGTGCAGCCGCACCTGGTCAAGGAGACCATCGGCGCGGACGGCGAGCGCAGCCCCGCCGCGGCGCCCACCACCCGTTCGGTGCTCAGCCCGGCCAACGCGGCGGCACTGCGCCGGATGATGGAGGCGGTCACCACGGTCGACGGCCCGGACGGCCCGGCGACCGGGCTGGCCGCGGCCGTGCCCGGCTACCGGGTGGCCGGCAAGACCGGCACCGGCCTGCGCTACGACGGCGGCAAGCAGCAGCCCGGCGAGGTCGGCTCGTTCATCGGCATGGCCCCGGCGGAGAACCCCCGGTACGTCGTCGCGGTGTTCGTGTGGAGCCCCGGCGGCGGGGGCGGCGCGGTCGCCGCGCCCGCGTTCCGGGAGATGATGGGCTTCACTCTCCGCCACTACCGGGTGCCGCCGTCGCTCACCAACAAGTCCCCGAAGTTCGAGGTCTTTCCGCGCTGAGCGGGGACGGCGGGACATCATCGGTGAGTGGCGACGAACCACCGGGGCGGCTGTGCGGTCGGAACCGGACGACCGGGTAGGGTCTGACGCCGTGCCCGGCAATCCACGTCCCACAACCGTGCGTCCCGTACGGCTCGGCGACCTCGCCGCCCGCGTGGCGGCGACCCCGCCGGAGGAGGCCGCCGAACTGGCCGTCACCGGCGTGACCCACGCCTCCCAGGAGGTACGCCCCGGCGACCTGTACGCCGCACTGCCCGGCGCCCGGCGCCACGGCGCGGAGTTCGCCGCCGCAGCCGCCGAGGCGGGCGCGGTGGCCCTGCTGACCGACCCGGCCGGCGCGGCGCTCGCAGCCGGCACCGGCCTGCCCGTGGTCGTGGTCGACGACCCGCGCGACGCGCTCGGCGAGGTGGCCGCGACCGTCTACGGCGACCCGACCGCCGGCCTGACCGTGATCGGGGTGACCGGCACCGCCGGCAAGACCTCCACCAGCTACCTGGTCGAGTCGGGGCTGCGGGCCGCCGGGCACGTCACCGGGCTGATCGGCACCGTGGAGACCCGCCTCGGCGACCTGGTGATCGACAGCGTCCGGACCACTCCGGAGGCCACCGACCTGCACGCCATGCTCGCGGTGGCCCGCGAGCACGGGGTGGACACCGTGGTCATGGAGGTGTCCAGCCACGCCCTCGCCATGGGCCGGGTCGGCGGCGTCCGGTTCGACGTGGGGGGCTACACCAACTTCGGCTCCGACCACCTGGACTTCCACGCCGACGAGGCGGACTACTTCGCGGCCAAGGCCAAGCTGTTCGACGGCCGCTGCCGGGTCGAGGTGCTCAACCACGACGACCCGGCGCTGCGCCCGCTGTACAAGCCGGGCACCGTCACCTACTCGGCGGCCGGTGACCCGGACGCGACCTGGTGGGCCGACGGGGTCGACGGAGAGGGCTACGCGCAGCGCTTCACGCTGCACGGGCCGGACGGTCTGACGCTGCCCACCGGCGTGGCGCTGCCCGGCCGGCACAACGTCGCGAACGCGCTGCTCGCGGTCGCCCTGCTGGTCGCCGCCGGGGTGGACGCACGGACCGCGGCGCGCGGTGTGGCCGCCTGCGGCGGCGTGCCCGGCCGGCTGGAACTGGTCAGCGGCGACGCCCCGGTACGCGGCGTCGTCGACTACGCCCACAAGGCCAACGCGATCGAGGCGGTGCTCACCGCGCTGCGCGGCCTGACCGAAGGCCGGCTGATCTGCGTGCTCGGCGCCGGCGGCGACCGGGACCGGGGCAAGCGGCCGGTGATGGGCGGCGTGGCGGCGCGCGGCGCCGACGTGGTGCTGGTGACCGACGACAACCCGCGGACCGAGGATCCGGCCGCGATCCGGGCCGAGGTGCTGACCGGCGCGTACGCCGCCGCGACCCCGGCCCGCGTCATCGAGGTGCCCGGGCGGCGGGCGGCGATCGAGGAGGCGGTCCGGGTGGCCGAACCGGGTGACGTGGTGGCGGTGCTGGGCAAGGGCCAGGAACGCGGCCAGGAGATCGGCGGCGAGGTGCTGCCGTTCGACGACCGGGTGGAGCTGGCGGCGGCGCTGCGCGTCCGCTTCGGCGACCTGGTGGGTCAGCGGTGATCCCGCTGACGCTGGCCGAGGTGGCCGACGCCGTCGACGGCCGGCTGGCCGGCGCCGACCCGGACGCCCGGGTCACCGGCACTGTCGAGTTCGACTCCCGCAAGGTGAGCCCGGGCGGGCTGTTCGTCGCCTTCCCCGGCGAGCGGGTGGACGGCCACGACTACGCGGCCGGCGCGATCTCGGCCGGCGCGGTCGCGGTGCTCGGCACCCGGGAGGTGCCGGGCGTGCCGATGGTGCTCGTCGGCGACGCGCTCGACGCGATGGGCCGGCTGGCCCGCGCGGTGGTGGACCGGCTGCCCGGGCTGACCGTGATCGGGCTGACCGGCTCGTCCGGCAAGACCACCACCAAGGACCTGATCGCCCAGCTCGCGGTGCGGCTCGGCCCGACGGTGGCGCCGCCCGGCTCGTTCAACAACGAGCTGGGGCACCCGTACACCGCGTTGCAGGCCACGCCGGAGACCCGCTACCTGGTGATGGAGAAGGGCGCCCGCGGGGTCGGGCACGTCCGCTACCTGTGCGACGTGGTGCCGCCGCGGATCTCGGTGGTGCTGAACGTGGGCGTGGCGCACCTGGGCGAGTTCGGCTCGGTGGAGACCATCGCGCTGGCCAAGGGCGAGCTGGTCGAGGCGCTGCCCGACGACGGGCTGGCGGTGCTCAACGCCGACGACCCGCGGGTCGACGCGATGGCGTCGCGTACCGGCGCCCGGGTGGTGCGCTACGGCGAGTCGGAGCGCGCCGACGTGCGCGCCGTGGACGTGACGCTCGACGGCCGGGGACGGCCCTCGTACACCCTGGTCACCCCGGAGGGCAGCGCGCCGGTGCGGCTCGGGCTGACCGGCCGGCACCAGGTCTCCAACTCGCTCGCCGCCGCGGCGGTCGGCCGGGAGCTGGGCCTGCCGCTGCCCGACCTGGCGGCGGCGCTGAACGAGCTGGGCCTGGTCTCGACCCGCCGGATGGACGTCTTCGAGCGTCCCGACGGGGTGACCGTGATCGACGACTCGTACAACGCCAACCCGGCCTCCACCGGCGTGGCGCTGCGGGCGTTGGCCAGCATGCGCGGCGACGGGCGTACCGTCGCGGTGCTCGGCTACATGGCCGAGCTGGGTGACTTCGAACGGGAGGGGCATCAGCAGGTCGGCCGGCTCGCGGCCGAACTGGGAGTGGACCGGCTGCTCGTGGTGGGCGAGCCGGCGGCGCCGATCCACGAGGGCGCGACAGCGGTAGGTAATTGGGGAGGAGAGTCGGTGCTGCTCACCGATCAGGCGGCGGCCGTCGAGGTGCTGCGGAGCGAGCTGCGTCCGGGAGACGTGGTGCTGGTGAAGGGCTCCCGGTACCGGACCTGGGAGGTGGCCGACGCGCTGCGCGCGGACGCCCGTGAGGGTGCGACGGAGGGCGGCGCCGCATGAGGGCGGTCATCGTCGCCATCGGGGTCGCGTTCCTGATCTCGCTGTTCTGCACCCCGATCGCGATCAAGGTGTTCGCCCGGCTGAAGGCCGGTCAGCCGATCCGATCGAACCTCGGGCTCGCCAGCAACGAGGGCAAGAAGGGCACGCCGACGATGGGCGGCGTGGTCTTCATCCTGGCCACGGTCATCGCGTACGTCGCCGGGCACCTGGCGCTGACCACGCTGCCGGACGCGCAGATCGCCCAGGTCGAGCCGACCATCACGGCGCTGGTGCTGCTGGGGCTGATGGTGTTCTCCGGCGCGGTCGGCTTCATCGACGACTTCCTGAAGGTCCGCAAACGGCACAGCGGCGGCCTCAACAAGCGGGGCAAGCTGGCCGGGCAGATCCTGGTCGGAGCCGTGTTCGGCGCGGTGGCCGTCTACTTCCCGTCGAGCATGACCGACGCCGGCGGCAACGCGACGAACACCGAGACGGTGGGCAGCACCACGCTGAGCTTCATCCGGGACATCCCGGCGCTGGAGATCGGCAAGATCGGCGCGGTGATCGTCATCATCATGGTGGTCATGGCGGCCACCAACGGCGTCAACCTCACCGACGGCCTGGACGGCCTGGCCACCGGCGCCTCGGTGATGGTGCTCGCGGCGTACGCGCTGATCGCGTTCTGGCAGTACCGGCACTGGTGCGCCGACCCGAACTACACCGAGTCGTACTGCTACGCGGTGCGCGACCCGCTGGAGATCGCGCTGATCGCCGGTGCGGCGGCCGGTGCCTGCGTGGGCTTCCTGTGGTGGAACACGTCCCCGGCGCGGATCTTCATGGGCGACACCGGGGCGCTCGGGCTGGGCGGCCTGATCGCCGGCATGGCGATGTCCACCCGGACCATCCTGCTGCTGCCGATCCTGGGCGGCCTGTTCGTGATCATCACGATGTCCGTGGTCATCCAGATCATCTCCTTCCGCACCACCGGCAAGCGGGTGTTCCGGATGTCGCCGTTGCAGCACCACTTCGAGCTGGCCGGCTGGAGCGAGGTCAACATCGTGGTCCGGTTCTGGATCATCGCCGGTATCGGCGTGGCCATCGCGCTGGGCCTGTTCTACAGCGAGTTCCTCGCCGCGGTGAGCTGACCGCACCACCGCGTCACGGCGGGGCTCCCGATTGTCACCGGAGCCCCGCCGTCTCACGTTCCGACACGCCGACCGGGCGGTTGCGCCACGGGCGGGCGGGTCGAGCGGCCATGATGGGCCTGTGGGGGAGGGACGAGACATCCAGGTGACCAGCGACCCGCCGGCCCGCCGTGCCCCGGCTGCCACGCCTCCGGCTGCCACGCCTCCGGCCGACCCGCCCGCGGCGCGCTGGGATCCGGCCGGTGGCCTGGCCGCGCTGCGCGGCCTGCTGGCCCGGCCGCTGGCCTCGTACTACCTTCTGCTGTCCAGCGCCGGCCTGCTGCTGCTGATCGGCCTCACCATGGTCTTCTCCGCCACGAGCGTGAAGGACTTCGCCGAGGGCGGCGACGCGTCCGCGTCGCTGACCAAGCAGGCCGTGTTCGCGGTGATCGGTATCGGCGCGTTCTGGGCCTGCCAGCGGCTGCCCGCGCGCACGTTCCGGGCGGTGAGCCGCCCGGCGCTCGGCGTGGCGGTGGCGCTGCTGCTCACGCTCAACCTGTTCGTCGCGCTCAACTCGCTGTTCGGGGTGACGTCGATCGGGCCGCTGCGGGCCGAACTCCTCTCGCTCTCCCTCGGCCCGATCTCGCTGCAACCGGTCGAGGTGGCGAAGTTCGCGCTGGTGCTGTGGGCGGCGCACGTGCTGGCCCGCAAGGGCGCCGCGCTGGGCTGGTGGAAGGAACTGGCCACGCCGCTGTTCCCGGTGGTGGGCCTGCTGTTCGTGCTGGTCGGCTTCAACGACCTGGGCAGCATGCTCTGCCTGCTGGCGCTCGTGGTCGGGCTGCTCTGGGCGGCCGGCGTGCGGGGCCGGGTCTTCGCCGCGCTCTCCGCGATCGGCCTGGCCGGCATCGGTCTGCTGGTGGCCGCCGCCTCGCTCGGCGCCGGCTCCGGCTCCCGGGACGCGGACAACTACCGGCTCGGCCGCCTCACCATGTGGCTCGACCCGCCAGATCCGAAGACCTGCTTCGAGCAGAAGCTGGACTACTGCTACCAGCTCGTGCAGGCCCGCTACGCGATCGGCAACGGCGGCTGGTTCGGCGTCGGGCTGGGCCAGAGCTCGCTGAAGTGGAACTACCTGCCCGAGGCGCACAACGACTTCATCTTCGCCATCGTCGCCGAGGAACTGGGCGTGGTCGGCTGCACAGTGGTCCTGACGTTGTTCGCCGTGCTCGCGTACACCGGGATGCGGATCGCCCGCCGGGTCGAGGACCCGTTCCGCCGGCTCGCCGCCGCCGGCGTGACCGCCTGGCTGGTCGGCCAGGCCGTCATCAACATCGGTGGCGTCACCGGCCTGCTGCCGCTGACCGGTGTGCCGCTGCCGTTCATCTCCGACGGCGGCAGCGCCCTGGTGGTGACGCTCGCCGCGATCGGCATGCTCGCCTCGTTCGCCCGCGCGGAGCCGGACGCGGCGCGAGCGCTGCATGCCCGTCCGCCCGCCCGATGGGTCCGACTAGTGTGGGCCCCGTTGCCGCCGCTTCCCGGCCGGCGCCGTAAGCCGGCGCCGCCCCCGGCCGACCGAGGGTCCGTGCCCCGGTCCCGGCAGCGGCGGCAGGACGACGAAGCCGCGCCCCGCGGCGCCCGGTCCGGCCGGGCGCGCTCCGGCGCGGCGAGCGAGAGGAGACGCTGATGGGTCCGCTGCGTTCGGTGGTGCTCTGCGGAGGGGGTACGGGCGGGCACATCTACCCGCTGCTCGCCTTCGCCGACTGCCTGCGCCGACACGACCCGAGCGTCCGGATCACCTGTCTGGGCACACCGAAGGGGCTGGAGAACGAGCTGATCCCGCCGGCCGGCTACGACCTGCGGCAGATCCCGGCCTACCAGCTTCCCCGGTCGGTCAACATGAGCCTGGTGCGGACGCCGGACCGGATGTGGAAGGCGGCGCGCGCGGCGGGCAAGGTGATCGACGAGGTTCAGGCCGACGCCGTGGTCGGCTTCGGCGGGTACGTCTCGGTGCCCGGTTACCTGGCCGCGTGGCGGCGGGAGCTGCCCATCGTCATCCACGAGGTGAACGTGCCGCCGGGCGTGGCGAACCGGCTCGGGATGAAGTTCACCAAGAACGTCGCGGTGGGCTTCCCGCACCAGCCGGCCCAGGCCGAGGCGCTGCGCGACGCCCGCGTGGTGGGCGTGCCGCTGCGCCGGGGCATCGCCGGGCTGGACCGGGTCGCGCTGCGTGACGCCGCCCGCGCCCACTTCGGACTCCGTCCCGACCTGCCGGTGCTCTTCGTCGCCGGTGGCTCGCAGGGCGCCCGCTCGATCAACCTGGCCGTCTCCGGCGCGGCGAAGGAGCTGGCGCGCAACGGCGTGCAGGTGCTGCACGTCATCGGCGCCCGCAACGAGCCGGTGTCCGTGCCCACCGACCTTCCGGTGCCGTACGTCACGCTGCCGTACCTGTCCGAGATGGAGCTGGGTTACGCCGCGGCCGACCTGATGCTGGCCCGGGGCGGCGCGATGACCTGCGCCGAGGTGGCCGCGATCGGCCTGCCCGCCGTCTACGTGCCCTACCCGCACAGCAACCAGGAGCAGAAGCGCAACGCGCTGCCGGTGGTGGAGGCGGGCGGCGGCCTGCTGGTCGACGACGCCGAGATGACCCCGGCCTGGGTGGAGCGGACGGTGATCCCGCTGATCCGGGACCCGCAGCGGCTGTACGCGATGAGCCACGCCGCGGCCGGCTACGGCCGCCGCGACGGCGACGTGGCGTTGCTGAACTTCGTCTACGAGGCGGTCGCCCGCTGATGAGGGAAACCGCGACGGGAAGGTACGTCTGATGAACACCGCGCAGTTCACGCCCGCCGGCACCATGACGGCGGAGGACCTGGGCCGGATCCACCTGATCGGGGTGGGCGGCGTCGGGATGGCCGGGCTGGCCCGGCTCTTCCTCACCCGGGGCCTGCCGGTCTCCGGCAGCGAGCTGCGGGAGTGGCCGTCGCTGGCCGGCCTGCGGGCGCTCGGCGGCACCATCCACTCCAGCCACGAGGCGTCCAACCTCGACGGGGTGGACACGGTGGTCTACTCCTCGGCCATCCCGCAGGACCACCTGGAGATGGTCGAGGCGCGCCGGCGGGGTCTGCGGGTGCTGCACCGCTCCGAGGCGCTCGCCGCCGCGATGACCGGCCGCCGCACGGTGGCGGTGGCCGGCACCCACGGCAAGACGTCCACCACCTCGATGGTCACCATGGTGCTCCAGCAGGCCGGCACCGACCCGTCGTTCGTTATCGGCGGCGAGATCTCCGAGGTGGGTTCCGGCGCGCACCACGGCACCGGCGAGCACTTCGTGGTCGAGGCGGACGAGAGCGACCGCTCGTTCCTCATCTACCGGCCGTTCGTGTCGATCGTCACGAACATCGAGGCGGACCACCTCAACACCTACGGCGACCTGGCCACCCTGGAGGCGGCGTTCGCCGAGTTCGCCCGGCTCACCGACCCGGCCGGCTTCGTGATCACCTGCGCCGACGACGCGGGCGGGCGCCGGCTGGCCGAGACGCTGCGCGCCGAGGGCCGCCGGGTCTGGACGTACGGCGAGTCCGCCGACGCGGACCTGCGGATGAGCGAGGTCGTGTCGTCCGCGCACGGGGTGCGCTACCAGGCCGAGGTCGAGGGCCGGCCGCTGGGTGAGATCCGGCTGCCCGTACCGGGCCGGCACATGGCGCTCAACAGCGCCGCCGCGGTGCTCGCCGCGTACCTGCTGGAACTGCCGGTGGCCGCGGCGGAGGCCGCGCTCGGCGCGTTCCCGGGCGTGCGGCGCCGCTTCGAGCGCAAGGGCGCCGCGGACGGCGTGCTGGTCTACGACGAGTACGCCTACCACCCGACCTCGATGACGCTGGCGTTGCAGACGCTGCGCGAGGTGGCCGGCGACGGCCGGCTGATCGTGGTGTTCCAGCCGTACCGGCTCTACCGCACCCGCGACAACCAGGCGGAGATCGCCGCCGCGCTCGGCATCGCCGACGAGGTGGTGCTGCTGGAGGTCTTCGGCCCCGGCGAGACGCGCCGCCCCGGCGAGGGCTCGGCCGCGCTGATCCAGGAGGTGCCGCTGCCGGCCGAGCGCAAGGTGTTCGTCGAGGCGTGGGACGACGTGCCGGGCGAGGTGGTCCGGCGGGCGCGGACCGGCGACGTGGTGGTGACCATGGGCGCGCCGCCGACCTCGCTGATGGGGGACCAGTTGCTCGACGCCCTGCTCGCCCGCTCCGCCGGGGGCACGGGGCTGAGCGCCGGCGTCGACCCGGACGGCGCGGCGACCCCCGCCGGATGAGTCCCGGTCCGGCCCGCGGCCGTACCCCCGGACCGGACGGCGGCGGCGGGCGGCGCAGTCCGGCCCGGCGCTGGCAGCTGGTGCGGGCGAACGCGGACGCCGTGCCGCCGTCGACCCGCCGGTTCATGGCCCGGGCCCGGCAGCGGCGGATGCGGGCCGCGCTGCCCTGGGCGGTCGCCGCCGCGGTGCTCGCCGTCGCGGGCCTGGTGACGTGGACGGTGCTGGGCACCGGCCTGTTCGGGGTGCGCGAGGTACGGGTGGTCGGCGCGCGGCTGGTCACCCCGGTGCAGATCCGCGACGCCGCCGCGGTGCCGGACAACGCGCCGCTGGCCCGGGTGGACCTGGACGCGACCGCGCGCAAGGTCGGCACGCTGCCCCCGGTGGCCCGCGCCACAGTGGAGCGGGAGTGGCCGGGCACGCTCGTGATCCGGGTGCAGGAGCGCACCCCGGTGGCGGCGGTGCCGCAGGGCGACGGCTTCGTGGTGGTCGACGGCGCGGGTGTGGTGTTCCAGCGGCTGGACCGGGCGCCGGACGGGTTGCCGCTGGTCAAGGTGGCTCGGCCGGGCCCCGACGATCCGGGTACGCGGGCCGGGCTGGCGGTGCTCGCCGCGCTGGGGGAGAAGCTGCGCGCGGAGCTGGTCGCGGTGGACGTGGCCGGGCTGGCCCGGATCACGCTGATGCTGCGCGGCGAGCGTCAGGTGTTCTGGGGCGACGCCTCCCGGGGGACCGACAAGTCCACCGTGGCCACCGCGTTGCTGAGCCGCAAGGCCGACCGGATCGACGTCAGCGCGCCGGACGTGGTCACGTTCGAGTGACCCGCGGCTCAGCGAGTGTGCGCTGTGTCCCCGGTCGCTAGGTCTGCGACACGCCGGAACAGGTCCTTGGCTCCTGGCGCGGCGGCGCATACGTTGCCCCGAAGAGATCAGTGGTTGACATAACTCTAAGCCTCTAGTAGAGGGTGAGGGTTCAGCCGTCGGAGGCCGCTGATCCGGCCAAGCCGTGTGGGGTCGGCCCATGCCAATCTCGAAGGGAAAGGACCGGAGATGACACCTCCGCACAACTACCTGGCGGTCATCAAGGTCGTCGGCATCGGGGGCGGCGGCGTCAACGCCGTCAACCGGATGATCGAGGTTGGGCTCAAGGGCGTCGAGTTCATCGCGATCAACACCGACGCGCAGGCGTTGCTGATGAGCGACGCCGACGTGAAGCTCGACGTGGGCCGGGAGCTGACCCGGGGACTGGGCGCGGGCGCCAACCCGGACGTCGGCAAGAACGCCGCCGAGGACCACCGCGACGAGATCGAAGAGGTCCTCAAGGGCGCCGACATGGTGTTCGTCACCTGCGGCGAGGGCGGCGGCACCGGCACCGGCGGCGCGCCGGTCGTGGCGAACATCGCCCGCAAGCTCGGCGCGCTCACCATCGGCGTCGTCACCCGGCCGTTCTCGTTCGAGGGCAAGCGCCGGCAGGTCCAGGCCGAGGCGGGCATCGAGGAACTGCGCAACCAGTGCGACACGCTCATCGTGATCCCGAACGACCGGCTGCTCGCGCTCGGCGACCGCAACATCTCCATGATGGACGCGTTCCGCACCGCCGACCAGGTGCTCCTCTCCGGTGTCCAGGGCATCACCGACCTGATCACCACGCCGGGTCTGATCAACCTGGACTTCGCCGACGTGAAGAGCGTGATGAGCGGCGCGGGCAGCGCGCTCATGGGCATCGGCAGCGCCCGGGGCGAGAACCGCGCCGTCGAGGCGGCCGAGGCGGCCATCTCCAGCCCGCTGCTGGAGCAGAGCATGGACGGCGCGCGCGGCGTGCTGCTCTCCATCGCCGGCGGGTCGGACCTGGGCCTGTTCGAGATCAACGACGCGGCGCAGCTGGTCACCGACGCGGCCCACCCGGACGCGAACATCATCTTCGGCGCGGTCATCGACGACGCGCTCGGCGACGAGGTGCGGGTCACCGTGATCGCGGCGGGCTTCGACGGGGGCACGCCGGCGTACAAGGCGGTCGAGTCGCCGCGCAAGAGCAACCAGAACCCGCCGGCCCAGCCGAATGCGCCGGCGAGTCCGCCGGCCACCATGCCGGCGCCGCAGCAGCCGTCGCGCCGGGTGCTCTTCGACGACGTCGACGTGCCCGACTTCCTCAAGAACGGGTCCTGAGCCGCGCCGATGACGGAGTCACAGACGGCGGTGCGGCCCGAGCGGCGCGCCGAACTCGCGGCCGGCCTGGCCCGGGTCCGGGCCCGCATCGCCGACGCCTGCGCGGCGGCCGGGCGGCCGCGCGACGAGGTCACCCTGGTCGCGGTGACCAAGACGTACCCGGCGGCGGACGTGGTCGCGCTGGCCGGGCTCGGCGTGACCGACGTCGGGGAGAACCGCGACCAGGAGGCGGCGCCGAAGGCGGAGGCGGTCGCCGACGCCGGGGCCACGCCGCGCTGGCACTTCATCGGCCAGTTGCAGCGCAACAAGGCCCGCTCGGTGGTCCGGTACGCCGACGTGGTCCAGTCGGTGGACAGCGTCCGGCTGGCCGCCGCGCTGGACGCCGCCGCCGGCGCGGTCCGGGACCGGCCGCTGGACGTGCTGGTGCAGGTGAGCATCGACGGCGACCCGGACCGGGGCGGGGCGCTGCCCGGCGCGGCCGATCCGCAGCGAGGGCTCGACCCGGTGGCCGCGGCGGTGGCCGGCGCCGACGGTCTGCGGCTGGCGGGCCTGATGGCGGTGGCGCCGCTGGGCTGGGAGCCGGACCGGGCGTTCGCCCGGCTGGCCGAGGTGGCGGCGGCACTGCGGGCCGACCATCCGGGCGCGACGGTGCTGTCGGCGGGCATGAGCGGAGACCTGGAGAGCGCGATCGGGCACGGCGCGACACATGTCCGTGTCGGCAGCGCGTTGCTCGGAATGCGCCCTGCGCTGCGGTAGCCTCAGCACGACGGAAGCAAATTACATCAGTGTTGTTCAGGACGGCGTTCCCGTAGCCGGGGGCCGTGACGGGCGGACCGCGAACCGCGCGTCAGGGGATTGCCGATCCGGTCCGGTGGGCATGATCGTCCACTCGTGATCAAGCGACACGGCACGGGGGCGCGTGCCGCACGGCGGACGGAAGGGCGCGGGGATGGGTGCACTGCGCAAGGCGGGGGTCTGGCTCGGTCTCGTCGAGGAGGACGACGAGCGGGCGTACGAGGACGGTGGCTACGACAAGGGTGGCTACCGGGACTCGTCGCGCTACCGGTCGAGCCGGTACGCCGAGGAGTTCGCCGACGAGGACGACGACGAGGCCGAGGAGCCGCCGACGACGCGGAGCCGGCTCGGCGACCGGGGCCGGCTGTCCGAGCGCGCCTCCAGCCGCGCGGTCGACGCCGACCGGGCCGAGTCCGAGCGCCCGGAGCGGGCCGAGCGGTCCAGCGTGCGGTCGATCACCCGGTCCTCCGCCGGTGACACCTCGGGCGCCCTGACCTACCACACCCGGGACAACCTCGCGCTCGCGCCGCAGGCCCAGCCGCGCGAGCGGGAGCGCGTGGCGCCGGAGGACGAGCAGCGCTACCAGATCACCACGCTGCACCCGACCACGTACCGCGAGGCGCGGACCATCGGCGAGCACTTCCGCGACGGCGTACCGGTGATCATCAATCTCACCGAGATGGACGAGGCGGACGCCCGCCGACTGGTCGACTTCGCCGCCGGGCTCGCGTTCGGTCTGCGCGGTACGATCGAGCGCGTGACCAACCGGGTGTTCCTGCTCTCACCGGCCAACGTCCAGGTCACCGCGGAGGACAAGGCCAAGATCGCTGAGGGCGGCTTCTTCAGCCTGAGCTGAGCCGCACGACCGAGGGACGTCGCCTGCCGTGTTGTCGATCCTGTTCCAGGTGCTCTACCTGTTGCTGTACATCTTCCTAATTGTCCTTTTGGCGCGATTTGTTATGGGGGCGGTGCTGGCCTATGGTCGCCGCTGGCAACCGGGCCGGGGAGCGTCGGCGGGACTGGAAGTCGTGTGGAGCGTCACTGATCCGCCCCTGCGAGCGTTGAGGCGTGTGATCCCGCCACTGCGAATTGGTACCGTGAGCATCGACCTGGCCTCCCTTGTGCTCCTGGTTATCCTGTTCGTGCTGATGGAGTTCGTGTTTAGGCGCCTGATCTTCGCGTTTGCCTGACCAGAGCGCTTTCGCGGCCGCAACTGACCCGAGGAGTTTCGATGCCGCTGACCCCGGCCGACGTCCACAACGTCGCCTTCAAAAAGCCGCCGATCGGCAAGCGGGGGTATGACGAGGAGGAGGTCGACGCCTTCCTGGACGAGGTCGAGCGCGAGCTGGCCCGTCTGATCGAGGAGAACAACGAGCTGCGCGCCCAGGTGGAGCGCGGCGGTCGGGGTGGCGCTCCCGCCGGCCCCGGCGGCGACGCCCGCCTCGCGGCGGAGCTCAACGACGTCAAGGCCCAGCTCGACCGGGTGCAGCGCGACAAGGCGGCCGCCGAGCAGGCGGCCCGCGCGATGCAGGCCGAGCTGGAGCAGGTCCGCACGCAGGGCGGCCCGGCCGGCGTGACCGCTGACGGCGAGCAGCAGGCGCTGCGGGTGCTCATGATGGCCCAGCGCACCGCCGACGACCACGTCTCCGACGCCCGTCGCGAGGCCGACCAGCTGCTCTCCGAGGCCCGTTCCAAGGCCGAGGAGGTCACCCGGGAGGCGCGCGCCAAGGCCGACGCCCTGGAGCGGGACGCCCGCCAGCGGCACCAGGAGGCCATGGGCGGCCTGGACGCCAAGCGCACCGCGCTGCAGAAGCACATTGAGGAGCTCAAGCAGTTCGAGCGCGAGTACCGCACCCGCCTCAAGGCGTACCTGGAGAGCCAGCTGCGTGACCTCGACGGTCGCGGCCAGGGTCTCGAGGTGGAGATGAACCGCACCGAGGGCAACCGTGCCACCGGCAGCAACGGTCTCGCCGCGGCCGGCCTCGCCGGCTCCTACGGCGGTGGCCGCGCGGGCTCGCTCGAGTCCGGCCGCTGATCCCGCGTCGGTGGCCGTCCCCGTGACGGCCACCGACCGCCCAGACCGACACGACGCGGCCGGGGGTGAGCCGTGGTAGCCGCCAGCATCCTGCTCATCCTCGTCGCGGTCGTGCTGCTGGTCGCCGGCCTCGCCGGCGGGTCCAGCATCCTGCTCATCGTCTCGATCGCGGCCAGCCTGCTGTCCGCCGTCGCCTTCGTCGCGTTCGCCCGCCAGGCCGCCGCGACGCGGGCCACGGCCGGCCGGGAGGCCGGGCCGCGAATGCGGACCTCGCACACCGTCCCGTCCCCGGACGAACCGGTGAGCCCGGTCCCGCACCACACGTCCACGGTCGGCGCCGGCGGATCCGGGTGGCGGCAACCGCCCGGGTCGCCGGTGACCGAGCCGGACGACGCCCCACCGCCGGCCGCGTACTCGCCGCCGGCCGAGCCGTTCGACGCCGAGCCCTACACGGCGCCGGATCCGGTGGTCGCGGACGCGACCCCCTACTCACCGCCCGGCCCGCGCGTGCCGGAGACCGCACGCCCCACCTCGCCCGCACCGGGGGAGGCGTTCGACGGCGACCCACCGGCCGAGTTCCTCTCCACCGGTGAGGTCGCCCGGCTGGTCCGGCTGCCCGACGAGGTCCTGGTGGTCGACGGCCACCCCCGCTTCCACCTGCCCGACTGCCCGCACCTCGTGGGCCGGGAGGACGAACCGCTGCCCGTCGCCGAGGCGGTCGCGCTGGGCTTCACCCCGTGTGCGCGCTGCGCCGCCGCCACCACGCTGCTCGCCGAGGCCCGGCCCCGCTGACCATGACGATCGCGGACGACACACTCACCGTGGCGGTGCGGGTGAAGCCCGGGGCCTCCCGCGCCCGGGTGGGCGGGCGGTTCGACGGGCCGTACGGTCCCGCGCTCGTCGTCGCGGTGCACGCGCCCGCTGTGGACGGCCGCGCCACCGAGGCGGCCCGGCGCGCGCTGGCCGACGCGCTCGGCGTCCGGCCGGCGACCGTCTCGCTGCGCTCCGGCGCGGCCAGCCGCGACAAGCTGTTCCTGGTCGAGCGCCCGCACGACGGGCTGCCCGAGGTGCTGCGCCGGCTGCGCGACGGCAGCACGGCGTGAGGTCCGGTCGGGCCGGCCGGCGATGACCCCGGGGCTCGACGTCGCGCTGCTCGTGGGCGCCGCCGTGCTGCTGGTCGCGGTGGGCGCGGTGCGGTTCTCCACCCGGCTCGGCGTACCGAGTCTGCTGGTCTACCTGGCGCTCGGCGTGCTGCTCGGCGAGGCCGGCCTGGGCATCCGGTTCGACGACGTCGAGCTGACCCGGGTGCTCGGCTTCTGCGCGCTCATCGTGATCATCGCGGAGGGCGGCCTGACCGCGCGGTGGAGCACGTTGCGGCCGGTGCTGGGACTGACGGCGGCGCTGTCCACGGTCGGCGTCGTGGTCAGCATCGTGGTCGTCGGCGTGGTGGTGCACCTGCTGCTGGGCCTGGACTGGCGGCTGTCGCTGCTCTACGGCGCGGTGCTCTCCTCCACCGACGCCGCGGCCGTGTTCGCCACGCTGCGCCGGTTGCGCCTGCCGCCCCGGCTGGTGGCCGCGCTGGAGGCCGAGTCCGGGGTGAACGACGCCCCGGTCGTGCTGCTGGTGCTGCTGCTGTCCCGCGCCGGGGTCGAGGCCGCCCACCCCTGGTGGTACGAGGTGCTGCTGCTCGGTTACGAACTGAGCGCCGGCGCGGCGGTCGGGGTCGGCGCCGGGCTGGCCGGCCGGTACGCGCTGCGCCGGGCCGCGCTGCCGTCGGCCGGCCTGTACCCGATCGCGGTGGTCGGCTTCACCGTGCTGGCGTACGCGGCCGGCTCGATGCTGCACGCCTCGGGTTTCCTCGCCGTGTACGTCGCGGGCGTACTGCTCGGCAACTCGCGGCTGCCGCACCGCCAGGCCATTCTCGGTTTCGCCGACGGGCTGGCCTGGCTGGCCCAGATCGGCCTGTTCGTGCTGCTCGGCCTGCTGGTCTCGCCGAGCCGGCTGGACGCGGCGGTGCTGCCGGCCGTGATCACCGGGCTGGCGCTGCTGCTGCTCGCCCGGCCGCTGTCGGTGGCGGTGTCCGCGTTGCCGTTCCGGGTGAACCTGCGCGAGCAGCTGTTCCTGTCCTGGGCGGGGCTGCGCGGCGCGGTGCCGGTCGTGCTGGCGACCATCCCGCTGTCGCTGCACGTGCCGGGGGCCGACCGCCTGTTCGACGCCGTCTTCGTGCTGGTGGTGATCTTCACGTTGCTCCAGGCCGGGACGCTGGCGCCGGCCGCCCGCCGGCTGGGGGTGACCGCGCCGGCGGAGGCGAGCGAGATCCTGCTGGAGACCGCGCCGCTGGAACGGATGCGCGCGGATCTGCTCCAGCTGGAGGTGCCGACCGGGTCGCGGCTGGCCGGGGTGCACGTGGACGAGCTGCGGCTGCCGGTCGGCGCCGCGGTGACGCTCGTGCTGCGTGACGGCGTCGGTTTCGTGCCGGGCGCCGATACCCGGCTCAAGGTCGGGGACAGCCTGCTCATCGTCGCCACCGCCGGCGTTCGGGACGAGACCGAGCGGCGGCTGCGGGCGGTGAGCCGCCGGGGTCGGCTGGCGAGGTGGTTCGGGGAGTACGGCGAGGAGCAGGCCCGCTGATCTGCTACCGTTCCTTTTGCCCCGATTGATGGCAGTCCGGGGCGGATACGTGGGACGACGGTGCGGCACGTTGTCGGACGCCTGTACGTTCCGTATTCTTGCCAACCTCCGGAGTGCACGGCGGACTCGCTCGCCGTGCACCCTTCCGTACGCGGACGACGCCGACGAAGGCGTCCCCGCCCACGTACCGCTGACCGCCGCGCCACGCGGCTGAGGGAGCTGACATGGCGAAGCCAGCCGACACCAGGACCGCCGGCCGCAAGCCCGCGCCGAAGGCCACCCGCAGCGCCGCGGAGACCGAGAAGATCCGGGCCGCCCTGGCGGCACGGCGGGACGAACTCAACGCCGAGTACGATCAGACGCTGAGCGAGATCACCGAGCTGCAGCGCGACCGGCTGACCGACTCGGCCGGGGACGACCAGGCCGACACCGGCACCAAGACGTTCGAGCGGGAGCAGGAGATCTCTCTCGCCAACAGCATCAAGGAACGGATCACGCAGGTCGAGCGCGCGCTGGAGCGCCTCGACGAGGGTGGCTACGGCTGGTGCGAGCGGTGCGGCAACCCGATCCCGGTGGAGCGGCTCGCCGCGTTCCCGTCGGCCACCCTCTGCGTGACGTGCAAGCAGCTGGAGGAGCGGCGCTGATCACCGCTCCCCGGCGGCCGTACGGCAGACGGTGACCACACCGTCGCAAGCGTCGATGGGGAGCAGATGACCGCAGCACCGCCCGCCGGGGCCGGCACCACCGAGTCGGGCGCCGGCGCGCCCCGCCGTAAGGCCGTCGGCCTGCTGCTCGGCGTGTCCCTGTTCTCGCTGCTGGCGGATCTCGGCACGAAGCAGCTCGCGCTCGCCGAGCTGACCGGCCGGGAGCCGGTGTCGCTGCTCGGCGGCGCGGTCTACCTCAGCCTCACCCGCAACAGCGGCGCGGCCTGGAGCATCGGCTCCGACCACACCTGGGTCTTCCCGATCATCACGTTCGTGGTGATCGGGTGGATCGCCTGGATGGCGCTGCGGCTGCGCTCGCTGCCGTGGGCGGTGTCGCTCGGCCTGGTGCTGGGCGGCGCGCTGGGCAACCTGATCGACCGGATCTTCCGCGCGCCCGGGCACTTCGTCGGGCACGTGGTCGACATGATCAGCCTCTTCGACCCGTACGGCCAGGTCTGGCCGGTGTTCAACCTGGCCGACAGCTCGCTGGTGTGCGGCGTGGTGCTCGCGGTCTTCCTGGAGTTGACCGGCCGGCAGCGCGACGGCTCCCGGCTGCGCGACGAGAAGCGCGACGCCGCCGCCCCGGCCGAGCAGCGGGAGAGCGCGTGACCTCCGCATTCGCCGCCGGCGGCGACACCCGTTCCCTGCCCGTACCGGACGGCCTCGACGGCATGCGCCTGGACCAGGCCGTGTCCCGCCTGTTCGGGCTCTCCCGCACCGCCGCTGCCGGCCTGATCGACGCCGGGGACGCGCTCGTCGACGGCGTGGCCCGGCCCAACTCGCACAAGGTCAAGGCGGGGTCGTGGCTGGAGGTCACGCTGCCCGCGCCGCCCGCCCCGCCGACCGTGGTGCCGCAGGCGGTGCCCGGCCTGACAGTGGTGTACGCCGACGACGACATCGTGGTGGTCGACAAGCCGGTCGGGGTGGCCGCGCACCCGAGCCCCGGCTGGACCGGCCCGACCGTGATCGGCGGGCTGGCCGGCATCGGTCACCGCATCTCCACCAGCGGCGCCGCCGAGCGGCAGGGCGTGGTGCACCGGCTCGACGTGGGCACCACCGGCATCATGGCGGTGGCCAAGAGCGAGCGCGCGTACACCGCGCTGAAGCGGGCGTTCAAGGAGCGCGAGGTGGAGAAGCGCTACCACGCCGTGGTGCAGGGCCACCCGGACCCGCTGCGCGGCACCATCGACGCGCCGATCGACAGGCACCCGCACCACGACTACCGCTGGGCCGTGGTCTCCGGCGGCAAGCCGAGCATCACGCACTACGACACGCTCGAGGCGTTCCCCGCCGCCAGCCTGCTCGACGTGCGGCTGGAGACGGGGCGCACGCACCAGATCCGGGTGCACTTCTCCAGCATGCGGCACCCCTGCGTGGGCGACCTGACCTACGGCGCGGACCCGACGCTGTCGGCCCGGCTCGGGCTGTCCCGGCAGTGGCTGCACGCCCGCTCGCTGAGCTTCGCGCATCCGGCCACCGGTGACGAGGTGACGTTCGTCAGCGAGTACCCGGACGACCTGGCCCGGGCGCTGGAGATCCTGCGCGACTGACGTGAGCGACGATCCCGCGCCTCCGCGCCGGTCCCGGTCCGCCGCGCTGACCTGGCTCGCGCTGGCCTGCGCGCTCGTGGTGCTGGTGGTGGCGGTGGCGCAGCGGCGGGACCGCCCGGTGAGCGACCGCACGGTCGGCGAGGTGACCCGGGTCGGCGTGACCGACGGCGCGAGCATCCCGGCGTACCTGCGCGCCGCCGGGGACGAGCTGGCCCGCCTCGACGCGCCCGACGGCTACGCGCTGGTGTCGTTCGGCGACTACCTGACCCCGGCGCGGGCGGCCGCCGCGCTGGACGGCACGCGGGTCTCGGCGGTGGTGGCACGGGTGCCGCTGCCCGGCCGGCAGACCGAGATCGTCCGGATCGCGGCGCTGCGCCTGCCGCAGGACGTGGTGGCCGGGATGACCGGCGTCGCGACGCGCAAGGACCGGGAGGCCGCGGACTACCGGTCCCGCGCCGCCGCGGCCGCCGCCGATCCGGAGCTGCGCCGGGCGTACGACAGCGGCGCCGAGGTCGCCGCCCGCGAGGCGGAGGCGTACCGGGCGGGCTGCGCCTGCGTCTACGCCGCGGTGGTCGGTGCCGCGCCGGACGCCCTGCGCGCGCTCGCCGGGCGTCCGGGCGTGCGGGTGGTGGACCCGGCGCCGGAGGTGACCCGTCTGGACCGGACCGTGTTCACCCCGCCGCTGCCCGAGCAGCGTGACGTGGTCCGGCCGCCGGCCGACACCGGACCGGCCGAGGCAGGCGGAATGGGCGATTCGTCGGAAGCCGCACGGACGGTGAGCGGACCTTCACCCACCGCCCCCGCGTCCGTGACCGGCTCCGGAGCGCCCAATCCCGCTCCCACCTCCTGAGACATCGGGGCGCACGGCTACCGGGCCGATCCCATGGTGCGGCGGGCCACCGGGCGATGTGCGGCGCGGGGAGTGGTCCGAATAGGGTTTCGTTCGTAGCCTGTCAGGCGGAGATCGATGGGCTGGGGGAGGGCGAATCCTTGGACGGCAGCGAGACCGGCTGGGGTCGGCAGGGCGAGCCGGCACCGCGGTGGCGGGCGCTGCTCGACCGGGCCCGGCTCGGCGGTCGCGGCGCGGAGCACGCCGACGCCGACCGGCACGTCGAGGAGCAACCGGCGCCGCCGCCCGACCCGCTGCCCCGCCGTGGCGCGGGCACCGGGTGGACCGGCCGCGCCACCGCCGTCGGCCGCGCCCCCGACGGGTCGTACGGCGCCGAGCCCGGTTACCGGGCCGAGGCCACGTTCCGGGTCGACCCGGCCTTCCGCGCCGATCCCCGGCACGACGGCGAGCCGGCCTACCGGGCCGAACCGGCGTACCGCAGCGACCCGGAGCCGACCTGGCGCGCCGGGCCGCCCC
>NZ_WBKS01000052.1:0-36494 GCF_008868145.1 Micromonospora sp. AMSO1212t | reverse complement strand
CCCCCTCGCCGAGCGCGTCGGCCTCGCCGAGCGCGAGCCTCAGCCCGTCGCCGAAGGCCACTCCGAGCCCGAAGGCGAGCCGCACCCAGGCCGCCTCCCGGAGCAAGGCGCGGACCGCCTCCCCGTCCCCGACGGCGAAGAAGACGAGCAGCCCGAAGGTCGTGGACAGCGGCTCCTGCGGCGCCTCCTTCTACGCCGAGGGCCAGATGACGGCGAACGGCGAGACGTTCAACCCGAACGCGCTCACCGCGGCGCACAAGACGCTGCCGTTCAACACCAAGGTCCGGGTCACCAACCCCGACAACGGCAAGTCCGTGGTGGTGCGGATCAACGACCGTGGCCCGTTCATCGAGGGCCGGTGCCTGGACCTGTCCCGCGCCGCGTTCGCGACCATCGCCGCCACCGGTCTCGGCCACGTGAACGTCCGGTACGAGGTGCTCGGCTGACCGGCCACTCGGGCAGAACTTCCACGACCGACGGGCCAGGTTCATTCTCCCGTTCACGTCCATCAGGCATGCTGTCCGATGTACGCACGCAACCCTTCCAGCCGGGCCGAGGCCCGCTGAGCCCCGGATCCCGCGCCGGCCTCGGCGCGGCCCTCGCGCTGCTCGCGATCGTGGTCGCCGTGGAGCTGGCGGACGGCCGACCGGCGCACTACCTCGCGCTGATGGTCGTCGCGCCGTTCCTCGCGGCGGCGCTGGCGTCCTGGCGGGTGGTGCTCGTGGTCGGCGGCCTGGCCACCGCCATCGGTGTCGGCTTCGCCGTCGCCGAACGGGGTAGCCCGCTGGTGACAGTGGTCAACGTGACGGCTGTCGGGGCGGCCACCGCGATCGCGGCCGCCACGGCGGCGATACGCCAGCGCCAGGCGGACCGGATCACGGAGCTGTCCCGGCTCGCCTCGGTCGCCCAGCAGGCGGTGCTGCGACCACTCGGACCGCAGGTCGGGACGCTCGCGGTGGCAGCGCGGTACATCTCGTCCACCGCGACGGCCGAGATCGGCGGCGACCTGTACGAGGTGATGGACACCCCGTACGGCGTCCGCATGATCATCGGCGACGTGCGGGGCAAGGGGCTGGACGCGGTCCGCCTGGCCAGCATCGTCCTCGGCTCCTACCGGCACGTCGCGTACGAGCGGGCCGACCTGCGCGCGGTGGTGACCGACCTGGACCGCGCGGTGGCCCGCAACGTCGGTGACGAGGACTTCGTCACGGCGGCCCTGGTCGAGGAGCGGGGCGGCACGCTCACCATCGTCAACTGCGGGCACCCGCCGCCGTTGCTGCTGCGCCGGGGCGCGGTGATCCCGCTGGAGCCGCCCGCGCCCGCGCCGCCGCTGGGCTTCATGCCCGTCGTCCGGCCCCGGGTGGAGCGGCTGGAGCCGGGCGACCGGCTGCTGCTGTTCACCGACGGGCTGGGCGAGGCGCGCCGGGACGGCGAGTTCTTCCCCACCGCCGACCGTGCCTGGCGGCTGCTCGGCCACGGCACCGTCGCCGACGGGCTGGCCTCGTTGGAGACCGCCCTGGTCGAGTGGGTGCACGGCCGGCTCGACGACGACATCGCGCTGGTCCTGATGGAGTACGTCGGCGCGCGCAGCACCACCGCCTCGCCGGTCCCGAGCTGGGAGGTCGGCGCCGCCGACGGATGAACGGGAAGTGTGTAATCGCTGTCACTTCCGAGATCCGCTTGTCGTTGCCTACCGGCGAGTAATACAGTCTGGAGTTACTGATCGGTAACACCTGTCCGGAAGCGGGGCCAGCGAGCATGACCCACTACAAGAGCAATGTGCGGGACCTCGAGTTCAACCTGTTCGAGGTATTCGGGGCGGACCGGACGCTCGGCCAGGCGCCGTTCACGGACCTGGACGTCGACACCGCCCGCAGCTTCCTCGGCGAGGTCGACCGCCTCGCCCGCGAGGACCTGGCCGCCAGCTACTCGGACAGCGACCGCAATCCGCCGGTCTTCGACCCGGCGACGTTCACCGCGCCGCTACCGGAGTCGTTCAAGAAGTCGTACAAGGCGTTCATGGACTCCGAGTTCTGGCGCCTGGACCTGCCGGAGTCCCTGGGCGGCACCAACGCCCCGCGCGCCCTCTGGTGGTCGCTCGCCGAGCTGGTGCTCGGCGCCAACGCCCCGATCTGGATGTACGCCTCCGGCCCGTCCTTCGCCCACGTGCTGCACGTCGAGGGCACCGAGGAGCAGAAGAAGTGGGCCCGGCTCTTCATCGACAAGCAGTGGGGCTCGACCATGGTCCTCACCGAGCCGGACGCCGGCTCCGACGTGGGCGCCGGCCGTACCCGCGCGGTCCAGCAGCCGGACGGCTCGTGGCACATCGAGGGCGTGAAGCGCTTCATCACCTCCGGTGAGCACGACCTGAGCGACAACATCGTCCACTACGTGCTGGCCCGTCCGGTCGGCGTCGAGGGCGTCGGCGGCCCGGGCACCAAGGGCCTGTCGCTGTTCGTCGTGCCGAAGTACCACTTCGACGCCGAGACCGGCGAGCTGGGCGAGCGCAACGGCGTCTACGCGACGAACGTCGAGCACAAGATGGGCCTGAAGGTCTCGAACACCTGCGAGGTGACCTTCGGCGAGCACGGCGTACCGGCCAAGGGCTGGCTGCTGGGCGAGAAGCACGACGGCATCCGGCAGATGTTCATGATCATCGAGTACGCTCGGATGCTCGTCGGCACGAAGGCGATCGCCACGCTCTCCACCGGCTACCTCAACGCGCTGGAGTACGCCAAGAACCGGGTGCAGGGCGCCGACCTCACCCAGATGGCCGACAAGACCGCCCCGCGGGTGACCATCACCAACCACCCGGACGTGCGCCGCTCGCTGCTGCTGCAGAAGTCGTACGCCGAGGGCCTGCGCGCGCTGGTCTGCTACACCGCGACCTGGCAGGACAAGGTCACGATCGCCGAGGCGGCCGGTGACGAGAAGGCCACCAAGCTGGCGAAGCGGGTCAACGACCTGCTCCTGCCGCTGGTCAAGGGCGTCGGTTCGGAGCGGGCGTACGAGCTGCTCGGTCACGAGGCGCTGCAGACCTACGGCGGTTCCGGCTTCCTCCAGGACTACCCGCTGGAGCAGTACGTCCGGGACGCCAAGATCGACACCCTGTACGAGGGCACGACCGCGATCCAGAGTCTCGACCTGATCTTCCGGAAGATCGTCCGGGACAACGGCAAGGCCCTGATGGCGGTCGCCGCCGAGATCCAGGAGCACATCGCCTCCGAGGCCGGCAACGGCCAGCTCAAGGAGGAGCGTCAGGCGCTCGGCAAGGCGCTCGCCGAGATCCAGAACATCCTCGGCGTGATGACCGGCTGGCTGGGCGAGGCCCAGGGCGGCGACACCCGCGCGCTCTACAAGGTCGGCCTGAGCAGCCGCCGGTTCCTGCTGGCGATCGGCGACCTGGTGGTCGGCTGGCTGCTCCAGAAGCAGGCGGACGTGGCGCTGAAGGCGCTGGCCGGCGAGGTCTCCGCGGCCGACAAGTCCTTCTACGCCGGCAAGGTCGCCGCGGCCCGGTTCTTCGCCCGCGAGGTGCTGCCCCGCATCGGCGCCGACCGCCGGATCATCGAGGGCACCGACCTGGAGATCATGGACCTCCCGGAGGAGGTCTTCTGAGCCCTTCCGGGGGCTTTCACCCCTAGAACGTCACTCTCCCCCTCATGACGACGGCCGGCGGGCACCAGCCCGCCGGCCGTCGTCGTGCGCGTGCCGGGGTGGATAGGCGGCCCGGTGGCGGGTAACCGTCGCGGACCACGACCGGAGTACGCCCAAGGCCATCGCACGGGGGAGTGCAGCGCACATGGGCATTGGTAGCGCCATCTTTCTCATCGCGCTCGGCGCGATCATGACCTTCGCCATCCGGGCCAACGTCTGGTGGATCGACCTGCGCGCGGTCGGCTGGGTGTTCATCCTGGCCGGGCTGGGCGTCCTGCTGACCACGTTGTGGTTCTGGCAGGACCGCCGCAAGCGGGCCCGCACGCTCATCGTGGAGGAGAACCGGCTCTCGCATCCGACCGCGATGATGCCGCCGCCGCCCGACCCGCCGCCGCCGACGGCCCCGCCGTCCTGACGCCGCGTCTCAGCGGCCGATCCGGTCCAGCTCGGCGACGTCCCCGTCGGAGAGGGTCAGGCCGGCGCCCGCGACGTTCTCGCGCAGGTGCGCGACGGATTTGGTGCCGGGGATCAGCAGGATGTTCGGCGAGCGCCGCAGCAGCCAGGCCAGGGCGACGCCCATCGGCGTCGCCCCCAGGCGTTCGGCCACCGCCGACAACGCCGAGGACTGCAACGGGGTGAACCCGCCGAGCGGGAAGAACGGGACATAGGCGACGCCCTGCCGGGCCAGCTCGTCGATCAGGTCGTCGTCCTGGCGGTGGGCCAGGTTGTAGAGGTTCTGCACGCAGACGATCGGCGCGATCGACCGTGCCTCGGCCACCTGTTCGGGCGTCACGTTGCTCAGGCCCAGGTGGCGGATCAGGCCCTCCTGCTGAAGCGTGGCGAGCGTTTCCAGCGCCTCGGCGAGCGAACCGGGCTGAGGCCCGGCGGCGTCGCCCAGTCGCAGGTTGACCAGGCCGAGCGCGTCCACGCCGAGCGTCTCCAGGTTCTCCCGGACCTGCCGGCGCAGGCTCTCCGGATCCCGTGCGGTGGGCCAGCCGCCCTGCTCGTCCCGGTCCGCACCGACCTTGGTGACGACGTGCAGCGAATCCGGGTACGGGTGCAGTGCCTCCCGGATCAGCCGGTTGGTGACGAACGGCCCGTACGCCGCGCTGGTGTCGATGTGGTTGATGCCGAGCGCGACCGCCTCGCGCAGCACCGCCAGGGCGCCGTCGTGGTCGGCCGGCGGTCCCATCACCCAGGGGCCGGCGAGCTGCATCGCGCCGTAGCCGAACCGGGTGACGGTCAGGTCGCCCAGCGTCCAGGTGCCGCCGGGAAGGGTGGTGGTGGCCATGCGTGTACCTCTTGGCTCTCGTCGTCCGTCACGGGCGCCGCCGGATCGCGGCGCCCGGTCTCCACTATCGGGGTGTAACTTTCCGGGGGGAAGTAGGCACCTGAAAGTGCGTAGCTCACCGAGGCGGCAGGAGCACAGATGAGCAAGGCGGAGTACGACGCGTTCCTGGCCCAGTGCCCCAGCCGGCAACTGCTCGACCGGATCACCGACAAGTGGGTCACGCTGGTGCTGGCCGCGTTGCGCAGCGACGGCTCGCACCGGTTCGGAGCGGACTGCGCCGGCGAGCCGCGCCCGAGGCGATACTCCGAGTTGTTCCGCACGCTTCCCGGGGTCAGCCAGAAGATGCTCACCCAGACGTTGCGGGCCCTGGAACGCGACGGAATGATCACCCGCACCGTGGAGCCGACGGTGCCGGTCACGGTCACCTACGAGCTGACCGACCTCGGGTTCTCCCTGCACGAGATGATCCGGGGCCTGAAGACCTGGGCGGAGGCACACATGGACGACGTGCTCACCAACCGGGCGGTCTACGACAGCCGAGTCTGAGTCGTACCGGTCAGGCGCGGGCGGTGTGGCGCGCGGTGAGCAGCGCTCGGCCCGGGGCCAGCTCGGCCCACCGGGTCGTCGGCCGGTGCACCACGAGATCGGTGGTACGCAGCCCGTCCGGGTCGGCCCGCTGCGGGTCGAGCAACGCCGAGAGCAGCGAGACACCCGGGTTGTGCGCCACGAGCAGCACCGTGCCGGCGGCCGGCTCGACCGTCCGGACCAGCTCCAGCAGCTGGTCCGGGTGCGCGTCGTACGCGGTCGCCTCGTACCGCACCGCCGGGACCGGACCGGCCGGGCCGCCCTCCGGGGGCGAGCCGGTCATGCCCATCGCCACGTCGTGCCAGGTCTGCCGGGTACGACGGGCCGGCGAGCAGAGCACCACGTCGGGAAGCAGCCCCTGCCGGGCCAGCCAGGCGCCGGCCGCCGCGGCGTCGGCGTGACCCCGCGCGGTGAGCGACCGCTCCGCGTCCGGACCGTCCGCGGACTGCTCGGCCTTGGCGTGCCGCAGCAGCACCAGCGTCCGCTGCCCGTTCCTGCCGTCCGTCATACCGCCCAGCTTGCCTGATTGACGATCAAAGCGCCTGGGTATGTCGATGTGTGCCGCTACCTCATCCATGGCCGCGGCGGGCAGGAAACGCCAGCAGGACGCCAAGGAGGCGACGTCATGGGCATCGGTGCCAGTATCTTCCTCATCGCGCTCGGCGCGATCTTCGCGTTCGCCGTCGACGCCAACCTGGGATGGCTGAACCTCAACGTGGTGGGCTGGGTGCTCATGCTCGCCGGCGTCGCCGGCCTGCTCACCACGCTCTACTTCTGGAACAGCCGCCGCCGGGTCGTGGCCGCCCCGGTACGCGAGCAGGTGGTCGCCGAGCCGGTGGTGCCGGTGCGTGACGACCGCGTCGTGCGCGAGGAGTACCGCGAGGTGCGCCGCCCGGGCTCGGGCTACCCGGCCTGACCCCACGAACCCGAGGGCCCCGCAACGGCGCGGGGCCCTCGCGCATGTCCGGAGCCCGGCGCGGCGCGATACGGCCCGAGGCCGGTGCGGGCGCGGCCGGGCGCGGCTCGGCTCAGGCGAACAACGCGAAGTAGATCGCGATGTGGTGGCAGATCGCCGCGACGAGCGTGCAGGCGTGGAAGAACTCGTGGTGCCCGAAGACGGTGGGCCACGGGTTCGGCCGGCGCAGCGCGTAGAACACCGCGCCCACGCTGTAGATCGCGCCGCCCACGCTCAGCAGCACCAGCGCGGTGACGCCACCGGCATGAAGGATCTGCGGCAGCATGGCCACCGCGACCCAGCCGAGCGCCAGGTAGAGCGGCGCGGAGACCCAGCGCGGCGCGTGCGGCCAGATCAGCTTCACCGCCACGCCCGCGATCGCGCCGCCCCAGACCAGGCTCAGCATGATCGTGGCCTGCCGGGTGTCCAGCAGCAGCGCGCAGAACGGTGTGTAGGTGCCGGCGATGAACACGAAGATCATCGAGTGGTCCATCCGGCGCATGATCTGGTAGCCGCGTTCGGACCAGACCCGCCGGTGGTAGAGCGCGCTGGTGCCGAACAGTCCGCACACGGTGAAGCTGTAGATCAGGCAGCTCACCAGCGGCGCCCAGCCGGGACGGCCGGCGGCGATCGAACACAGCACGATGCCGCAGACGAGAGCGGCGAAGAACGCGTACGCGTGCAGCCAGCCGCGCATGCGCGGCTTCCCGATGTCGGCCGGCCGGAGCCGGAACGGTGCGGAGGTCGTCACCTCAATAGGTTACGACGGCGTAGGTTACTTGCAAGTAGTGTGGACCGTCACGTCACCCGGCGGGAGGATGACCGGATGCTGATCCGGCCGGTCGGGGCGCACGCCCTGCTCCTCGACTGCGACCACGCGGAGCAGGTGCAGGCGTGGCGAGCCGAGCTGTGGCACCGGCGCGAGGCGGGCGAGCTGACCGCCACCGAGATCGTCCCCGGCGCGGTCACCGTGCTGCTCGACGGCGTACCGGACCCGGAGGCGGCCGCCGCCCGGATCGCCGGCTGGCGCCCCCGGGCCGCCACCTCCGGCGCGACCACCGCCGAGGTCCGGGTGCCTGTCGTGTACGACGGGGAGGATCTTCCGCATGTCGCGGACCACTGGCACGTCGATGTGCCCGCAGTCGTCGACCGGCTGCGGCGTACCGAGTTCCGGGTCGCGTTCTGCGGGTTTGCGCCCGGGTTCGCGTACCTGACCGGGCTGCCGCCCGAGCTGGCCGTGCCCCGGCTCGCCACGCCGCGTACCCGGGTGCCGGCCGGCTCGGTCGCGCTCGCCGGCCCGTACGCGGGCATCTACCCCGCCGCGTCACCGGGCGGCTGGCTGCTCGTCGGCCGCACCGACCTGCCGCTGTTCGACGTGCACGCCGATCCGCCCGCCCGGCTCACCCCCGGCACCCGCGTCCGGCTGGCCGACGCGTCGTGATCGAGGTGCTGCGGGCCGGTGCGCTCACCACCGTCCAGGACCAGGGCCGGCCCGGGTGGGCGCACCTCGGCGTACCCCGCTCCGGCGCGCTCGACCCGGCCGCCCTGCGCCTGGCCAACCGGCTCGTCGGCAACGACGAGCACGCCGCCGGGCTGGAGATCACCATGACCGGCTGCGCGCTGCGCTTCACCCGGGCGGTGGCTGTGGCCCTCGCCGGGGCCCCGGCCGACGTGGTCGTCGAGTGGCGGGCCGGGACCGCACAGCGGCGCCCGGGGGACGTGGGACGGCCGCTCGCGTTGCCCGCCGGGGCGGTGCTGCGCGTCGGCCCCGCCCGCGCCGGGGTGCGTACCTGGCTGGCGGTCAGCGGCGGGATCGCGGTCGAGCCGGTGCTCGGCAGCCGCGCCACCGACACGCTCTCCGGCCTCGGTCCGCCGCCGCTGCGCGACGGGGACCGGCTGCCCCTCGGCACCCCGGCCGGTCCACCCGCACCCGTCGACCTCGCCGTCACCCTGCCGCTCCCGGTCGAGCTGCGGCTCACCGTGCGCCCCGGCCCTCGGCAGGACTGGTTCACCCCCGATGCGCTGGGCCTGCTGTGCCGCGGCGCGTACACGGTGAGCCCGGACAGCAACCGGGTCGGCGCGCGGCTGGCCGGCGCGGCCCTGACCCGCACGGTCGCCGGCGAGCTGCCCAGCGAGGGTCTGGTGCTCGGCGCGGTGCAGGTGCCGCCGGACGGCCGGCCGCTCGTCTTCCTGGCCGACCACCCCACCACCGGCGGGTACCCGGTCATCGGGGTGGTGGACGACGTGACCCCGCTCGCCCAGGCCCGGCCAGGCACTACGGTGACGTTCCATGGACCTCAACGCTGACCTGGGCGAGGGATTCGGAAGCTGGCGGCTGGGCGACGACCACGCGCTGCTCGACCTGATCAGCTCCGCGAACGTCGCCTGCGGCTTCCACGCCGGTGACGCGGCCACCATGCACCGGGTCTGCGCCGGCGCCGCCGAACGCGGCGTCGCGGTGGGCGCGCAGGTCGGCTACCGCGACCTCGCCGGCTTCGGCCGGCGGCACATCGCGTACGACTTCGCCGAGCTGCGCGACGAGACGATCTACCAGCTCGGGGCGCTCGACGCCTTCTGCCGCCTGTACCGCACCCGGGTCCGCTACCTCAAACCGCACGGCGCGCTCTACCACGCGGCGGCCCGGGACGAATCGCAGGCCGCCGCGCTGGTGGCGGCGATCAGCGGGTACGACCACGAGCTGCCGGTGCTCTGCCAGCCCGGCACCGTGCTGGCCCAGCTCGCGGCCGGCGCCGGCCTGCGGGTGGTGGCCGAGGGCTTCGCCGACCGCAACTACCTCCCCAACGGCACGCTGGTGCCGCGCAGCTCGCCGGACGCGCTGGTGACCGACCCGGAGCAGGTGGCCGTCCGGGCGGTCCGGATGGCCGTCGAGCGCACGCTGGTCGCCGTGGACGGGACGGTCATCCCCGCCCCGGTCGAGTCGATCTGCCTGCACGGGGACACCCCCGGCGCGGTGCGCTGCGCGGAGCTGGTCCGCGCCGCGCTCATCGACGCCGGGGTCACCCCCACCCCGTTCGCCTGAACGGGACGGTCAGGACTCGTCCAGGCCGCGTAGGACCAGCGGCACGCGGGTCGCGCCGCCGGTGACCACCCGGACCGGCACGCCCCAGTCCTGCCGGGTCAGGTGGCAGGCCGCGTGCTCGACGTCGGCGTCGCAGGTCGCCGCCTGAGCGGTCACCTGGAGCACCCCCTGCGCGACGTCGCCGCTGACCACCAGCTTGCGGGACAGGTCGGTGGTCGTGCCCGCGCCCTCGACCAGCAGCTCCGGCGGGGACGCCGAGACCACCAGCCGGGTCGACGGCCCGTACGTCTCGTCGAGCTTCTGCCCCGGCGCCGGCGTGAAGATCACGTCGAGCGTCAGCTCACCGGCCGCCACGTCGGTCGGCTTGCGTTCCAGCCGGTGCCGCGGGCCGTCCACCGTGCCCGCCCCGGCCGACGTCAGCGCGCCCGGCGCCAGCCGGGTCAGCCGGTGCGCGGCCGACTCGACCACCAGGACGTCGCCCTCACCGGTGAGCACCAGGTCGCTCGGCTCGGCCAGCCCGTCCGCCACGGTGCCGACCTGGCCGGTCTCCGGGTCGAAGCGGCGCACCGCACCGTTGTACGTGTCGGCGATCAGCACCGAGCCGTCGGGCAGCGCGCACACGCCCAGCGGGTGCTGGAGCAACGCCTGGCCGGCCGGGCCGTCGACGTGCCCGAAGTCGAACAGGCCCTGACCGACGGCGGTGTGCATCACGCCGTCGGAGACCCACCGGATCGCGCTGGTCTCGCTGTCGGCGACCCAGAGCCGGGTGCCGTCGGCCGACACGGACAACCCGGACGGCTGGGCCATCCACACGTCCGGCAGCGGGCCGTCGCGCAGCGCCTCAACAGTGGTCCCGGCGTACATGCCGGTGGTCCGCTTGATCGGGTCGAACCACCAGAGCTGGTGGATACCGGCCATCGCCACGATCACCCGGTCCTCGTACCAGGCCACGTCCCAGGGAGAGGAGAGGTCGACCGCGCGGGCGTCGTGCGCGTGGTCGTCGACCGTCGAGCGCCACTGCCGCCCGGTGCCGGCCACCGTGACCACCTCGCCGGAGGACAGCTGTACGCCGCGCAGCAGGTGGTTCACCGTGTCCGCGACCACCACGTCGTAGCCGGCCACCTCGGCCACGTGCGGCGGCAGGAGGCAGAGTCCCTGCGGCTCGGCGAACGTGGCGGCGGAGGCCGGGCCGTCCGTCCGGCCCCGGGAACCGGCGCCGATGCGGCGGACCACCGTCTCGCCGTCGGCGGCCAGCTCGACCAGAGAGTGCCGGGCCGAGTCGCTGACCAGCAGGTTTCCGCCGTCGAGCGGGACGGCCTTGCCGGGGAACCGCAGGACGGTGTCCGGCTCGGCCGGCGGCACGTACGGGCCCTCACCGCGGTGCAGCGTGCCCTTCGCCTCGTGGGTGGCGATCAGCTCGTCGATCAGCCGGGCGAGCCCTTCGGCGTGCCCCTCGCCGGCCATGGTGGCGACCACGTACCCCTCGGGGTCGACCACGGCGAGGGTCGGCCACGCCTTGGCCGTGTACTGCTGCCACATGTCCATCTCGGCGTCGTCGAGCACCGGATGGTGCACGCCGTACCGCTCGACGGCCGCGGCCAGCGCCGCCGGGTCCTTCTCGTGCTCGAACTTCGGCGAGTGCACGCCGATCACGACCAGGACGTCGCCGTACTTGTCTTCGAGCGGGCGCAGCTCGTCGAGCACGTGCAGGCAGTTGATACAGCAGAACGTCCAGAAGTCGAGCAGAACGATCTTGCCTCGCAGGTCGGCCAGCGTGACCGCCTTGCCGCCGGTGTTCAGCCAGGCCCGACCCCGCAGTTCCGGTGCCCGTACGCGTGCGCTCATGCCCCCATCGTGCCGCACCGGCCGGGCGCGCTCGCGGCGATCCCGGGGTGAACAGACGCACACCGGAACGGCGCGGAGCGCCCACCCCGGCGAGGGATGGGCGCTCCGCGTACGTGCGGTTACTGGCCGGCGGGCTTCAGGCAGAGCACCCGCGTGGTGCCGCCGCTCTCGACCGAGACCGAGGGCTGCGACAGATCGGCGCACTTGTCCTTGTTGTCCACCTTCGACACCACGCTGAACGCGCCCGGCTCCCCGCAGTCCGCGGCCGCCGCGCTCGTGCCGGACTGCTTCACGCAGGAGCCGACCGCCGGGTCGAAACCGGCCGGCTTGTCGTCGCCGACCTTGCCGAGCAGCGTCAGCAGACCGAGCGGTACGGCGAGGATGAGCACCGCCGCGATCAGCACGGCGGCGAGCACCCGGCCGTTGCGCACCTTCGGCGGGGGCGCCTCGGTCTGCGACTCGGTGGCGTCCGGCTTGAACGCGTCGAAGCGGCCCTGCTCCGGCTCGGCGCCGGGCCCGTCCTGCGACCAGGCCGGCGGGGCCTGCTGGGGCGGCGGCGGGAAGGCGTTCGCGCCACCCGCCGGGCCCTGGCCGGGCACCGCGACCGAGGCACGTCCCCCGGCGGGCGGACCGAACCGGTCCGGCTCGCCGAACGGCTCGGGCCGGCCGGCCGGGCTGCCGAACGGCGCCTGCTGGCCGCCGAACGCATCCTGCTGGCCGCCGGGGCCGCCGAACGGCTCGGGCTGGCCGCCCGGCGCGCCGAACGGGTCCGGCCGGCCACCCGGGCCGCCGAACGGGTCCTGGCCGCCGGGAGCGCCGTACGGGCTCTGCTGGCCGCCGAACGGGTCACGGGCGGCGTCGGGCTGCTCGCCGCCCGGGTGCACGCCGTTGGCGGGGCGGGTGTTGCCGGGCGCGTCCACGAAGGACGGCACACCGACGGGGAACGACGGCGGCGCGGCGGGCGCGGAGGACGTGCCGGCGTACCCGTGCGGGCCGTCGACGTCCTCGGACCGCGACTGCGGGCCGGGGAAGCCGTTGCCGGGTGGCCCGTCCTGGCCGGGATACCCGGGCTCGTCGTGCTCGGGGGCTTCCTCGGGCTCCGGGCGCGCGGGTCGGCCGTACACCCGGGGCTGCGGCGTGGGGCCGCTGGTCGGCAGCGGCTGGTCGGACGGCGGGGTGACCCGGCTGGCCACCGGGACCGACGCGCTGGCCGAGACCGGGCCGCCCTCCGGGGAGGTACGCGGTCCGGGAACGGCAGGCGACTGCGGCTCCTCGGCACGGGACGCGCCCCAGGCGCCGTCGCCGCGCTCCGGCTCGTACCCCTGGGGTTCGGTGCCCGGACGGTCGGTGGGCGGCGACGCGGCGAGCGCGGCGCCCGGCACTCGCTGCTGCTGCGCGGGCAGCGGCACGGCGTTGCCGGCAGAGATGCCCGGCGCGGGGGCGGGCTGGTAGGCCGGGGCGGAGTCCTCGGACCGGCCCCACGCCTCGGCGGGCGACCACGGCTCGGGCGACGGCGGGGCCGCACGCTCGTCCTGGTTGCCGCCCCAGCCGGCGGGCGCGTCGGGCGCCGGCACGGACACGCTCGCGCGGGCCTCGGCCGGCGCGGCGGCGCCCCAGGCGGGCTGCGCGGGCTCGTCCGACGGCCGCCCGGGCTCGTGCTGCTGCGGTACGGAGGCCGCGCCGCTCCAGGCGCCGGCCTGCTCGCCGGAGTCACGCTGCTGCGGTACGGCGGCGCCGTCACCCCAGCCGCCGGCCTGCCGGCTCTGGTTCGGCTCCCAGCCGCCCGGCTGTGCCGCCTCGGCGGGGTTCGCGGCGCGCCCGGCGGCCCAGCCGCCGGAGCGGTCCGGGTCCTCGGTGCGGGCCGGCTCGTCCCAGCCGCCGGACCGGTTCTCGGCCTGCGGAGCGGGCCAGCCGCCGGAACGCTGTCCCTCGTCGTGCTGCGGCCCACCTGTCGCCCGCCAGCCACCGCTGTCCTCGGCCGGGCGGTTGTCCTGATCGGACTGCTCCGGAGTGGACCAGGCGTTGTCCGGCCGGGCGGTGGCGGGCACCGAGACCGCGGCGGCGGCACGGGCGGGCGGGTCGGCCGGCGGCCAGGTGGCGCCGGTCTGCTGACCCGGCGCCCAGGCCGGCTGGCTCTCGCGCGGGGTCCAGCCGCCCGAGCGGCTCGGGTCGTCGGACGCGGCGGGCTGCTCGTCGCGCGGGGTCCAGCCGCCGGAGCGGTTCGGGTCGTCCGGCTGCGCGGCGGCGGCCCAGCCACCGGCGCGACCGGGGGCGTCGTCGTGCTGCCCGCCGGTGGGCGCGAAGCCGCCGGAGCGGTGCGGGTCGTCCGCGGGGGCGGGCGTGACCCAGGTCTCGTTCGGCACGGTGGCCGGGGCGGGCACGTAACCGGTGCCGCGGGCGGCCGGGTCACCGGACGGCGACCATCCCGGCTGCTGCTCGCCGGAGTTCCATCCGGGACGGTTCTGCTCGGCGGCCCAGGGGGCCTGCGACGGTTCGGCCGGGCTGCCCGGCGGCGTGGCGGCCCAGGCGGGCGGCGCCTGCTCGGCGCCGCGGTCCGGGCCGGACTGCTCCTGGTTGCCCCAGGCGGGGCCACCGGAGCCGGCCCAGGCGGGACTGTCCTGGTCGTTGCCGCCCCAGGCGGGCTGCGGGACCTGGGCGGTCGCCCGCCCGGTCACCGGCTGGCCCGCGGGCGGGGCCCACGCGGGTGGCTGGTCGTCGTTCGCGGCCCAGGCCGGGGCCGGCTGCGCGGGCCGACCGGCCGGCGGGGGCGGTGCCCAGCCGAGGTCGGGTGCGCTGTTGTACCCGTTGTCCTGCTGCGCCGGCTGATCGCCGTACGGCACCGGTCCGCCGGTGCCCGGCGACACCTCGCCCGGCTCCTGGCCGGGGCGGTGCGGAGCCTCGGACGTCATGGGTGCGCCTCCTCCATCACAGGTCGGCCGCCGATGCCGGTCGGGGAACCGTCGGCATGGCTACCGGCGTCGCCGGCGGGTACCGGCCGTGCGGGCTCCCCGCACCGTATCCGGTGGTCGCCCGAGGCCGCTCGGGGGAGCATCAGCGGTCACCGAAAGTCACCGGACGACGTCGATGGGTTTCGCTGCCTCGTATCCGTCCGGAGTCAGCCGGTTGGCGACCGTGCCAACCGTACCGGGCGGTGGAGCGAGGTGGAATCCCGGTGCCGACCGATACCGAGACGCCGAAGACCCGCCCGGAGTCGGGCGGGTCTTCGGACTGGAGGAGGTGAGAAAGGTTTGTGGCGTCAGCTCATGTGACGCTGGGCGATGGCGAGAAGCTCCTCGCGGACCGCGGGCGAGTTGGCGGAACGCAGCGCGTGCTCGATGGCGCGGGCGCGGCGGTTGGCGTCGCGGCGGGTGCGGATTCGCTCGATCATGCTCATCTCGGGTCTCTCCTCCTGGCTATTCGGTTGTCAGCCCCTTGATGTCTCTATTTAAGCGCACCGGACCGCTCGCTGCCATCGATTATTAGGTGAGCTGAACCACGTACCTACGGATCGTAGGTGTTTACCCGTCAGGATCCGACGAATCCGTTCCCAAAAAGGTCACGGCCGGTGTGCCGGGCGTTCACCCGTGGCACACCGGCCGTGACCGGAGCGTGGTGCGTCAGGTCCAGGCGAGCAGCGCCGCCTCCGGGTCGGCCAGGAAGTCCCCGATGTCGCGGAGGAACTTCGAGCCCAGCTCACCGTCGATGATCCGGTGGTCGAAGGACAGGCCCAGCGTGGTCACCAGGCGCGGCTTCACCTTGCCCTTGTGCACCCACGGCTGCTCCCGTACCGCGCCGAAGGCGAGGATCGCCGACTCACCCGAGGGCAGGATCGGCGTACCGGTGTCGACGCCGAAGACGCCGACGTTGGTGATGGTGAGCGTGCCACCGGACATGTCCGCCGGGGACGTCCGGCCCGACTTCGCGGTCTGCACCAGTTCCGTCATCGCGTCCGCCAGCTCGCGCAGCGAGAGCCGCCCGGCGTCCTTGATGTTCGGCACGATCAGTCCGCGCTCGGTCGCCGCCGCGATGCCGAGGTTGACGTACTCCTTCACCACGATCTCGTCGCCGGCCCAGGTCGAGTTGACCATCGGGTGCCGCTTGACCGCCAGCAGCACCGCCTTGGCGACCAGCAGCAGCGGCGAGACGCGCACGTCGCGCCACTCGCGCCGGTCGCGGAGCCGGTCCAGCGCCTTCATCGCCCGGGTCACGTCGACGGTCAGGAACTCCGTGACGTGCGGGGCGGTGAACGCCGAGCGGGCCATGTTCTCCGCGGTGAGCTTGCGTACCCCCTTGACCGGGATGCGCTGCTCGCGGTCCGCGCCGAAGCTCGCGGCCGACGCGGCCGGTGCCGCGACCGTCTGCGGCTCGGCCGCCGCCGGAGTTCCGCTCGCCGCCCGCTGTACGTCCTCACGGGTGATCGAGCCGAGCGGACCCGAGCCGGTGAGCGTGGCCAGGTCGATGCCGAGATCCTTCGCCAGCTTGCGGACCGGCGGCTTGGCCAGCACCGGACCGGAGACCCGGCCGTTGCCGTTGACCGCCGGCGCGGGAGCGGGCGCCACCGGCGCGGGAGCGACAGGCGCGGGTGCCACCGGGGCGGCGGCCTGAGCCGGTGCCGGCGCGTCGCCCTTGCGCGGGCGGCGCTTGGCCGGGGCGTTGCGCGGGCCGTAGCCGACCAGCACGGCGGTACGCCCACCCGGGGCGACACCGCCGATCAGGCCCGGCTCGACCATGCCCTCGGCGGGCGCGACCTGGACCGCTGCGAGCGACGCGGCCGACGGGGCAGGCAGCTCCGACGACGGCGTCGCGGTGGTCGACTCCTCGATCGGCCCAGCGTTCGGGTCGGTGTCGATCGCGATGATCGGCACGCCGACCTCGACGGTGGACCCCTCCGGGTGGAAGATCGCCTGCACCCGTCCGGCCCACTTCGCCGGGATCTCGACCGCGGCCTTGGCGGTCTCCACCTCGACGATCGGCTGGTTCAGCTCGATGTCGTCGCCGACCTTGACCAGCCACGCGAGGATCTCGCCCTCGGTCAGGCCCTCACCCAGGTCGGGAAGGTTGAACTCCTTGATCCGGGACATGCCGCTCACCAGCCGAAGGTGCGGTCGACGGCGTCGAGCACCCGGTCCAGGTCGGGCAGGTACTCCTCCTCCACCCGGGCGGCCGGGTAGGGAATGTCGAAGCCGGTCACGCGCAGCACCGGGGACTCCAGGGAGTAGAAGCACTCCTCGGTGATCCGGGCCGCGATCTCCGACCCCAGACCCAGGTTGCCCGGTGCCTCGTGCACCACCACGCAGCGGCCGGTGCGCCGCACCGACTCGTACGCGGCGGTCAGGTCCAGCGGCGAGAGCGTGCGCAGGTCGATGACCTCCAGCTCGCGGCCGTCCTCGGCGGCGGCGGTGGCCGCGTCGAGCGCGGTGCGCACCATCGGGCCGTACGCGAGCACCGTCGCGTCGGTGCCGGATCGCGCGACCCGGGCCGAGTGCAGTGGGTACGCGTCGCCGATCGGCGCCTCCAGGTCCACCGGACCCTTCTCCCAGTAGCGCCGCTTCGGCTCCAGGAACACGATCGGGTCGTCCGACGCGATCGCCTGCTGGATCATCACGTACGCGTCCTGCGGGTTCGCGCAGCTGACCACCTTGAGACCGGCGGTGTGCGCGAAGTACGCCTCGGGCGACTCGGAGTGGTGCTCGACCGCGCCGATGCCGCCGCCGAACGGGATGCGGATGACCATCGGGATCCGCACCTTGCCCTGCGAGCGGTAGTGCATCTTCGCCACCTGCGACACGATCTGGTCGTACGCGGGGTAGACGAAGCCGTCGAACTGGATCTCGCAGACCGGCCGGAAGCCGCGGATGGCCAGGCCGACAGCGGTGCCGATGATGCCGGACTCGGCCAGCGGGGTGTCGATCACGCGCTGGTCGCCGAAGTCCTTCTGGAGGCCGTCGGTGATCCGGAACACGCCGCCGAGCTTGCCGACGTCCTCGCCCATGATGACGACCTTGGGGTCGTTCTCCAGGGCCCGCCGCAGGCCGGTGTTGAGCGCCTTGCCGAGGGTGAGCGTCTCCGTGGCCATCAGTGCGCGCTCCCCTCGAAGGACTCCATGTACTGCGTGAACCGGGCCCGCTGCTCGTCCAGCTCGGGAGAGCCGTTGGGGTAGACGTGGTCGAACATCGTCACCGGCTGCGGGTCGGGCATGGCGAGCACGCGCTCGCGCAGGTGCACCGACTCGGTGCGGGCCTGCTCGTCGACCTCGGTGAAGAACGACTCGTCGGCGATCTTCTGCTTGGTCAGGAAGGCCTTCATCCGGGCGATCGGGTCCTTGGCCTGCCACGCCTCGACCTCGCTGGCGATGCGGTAGCGGGTCGGGTCGTCGGAGGTGGTGTGCGCGCCCATCCGGTAGGTGTACGCCTCGATCAGGCTCGGGCCCTGGCCGTTGCGCGCGTTGTCCAGCGCGTGCCGGGTCACCGCGTACGACGCGAGCACGTCGTTGCCGTCCACCCGGACGCCGGGGAAGCCGAACCCGCCGGCCCGCCGGTACAGCGGCACGCGGGTCTGCCGCTCCAGCGGCTCGGAGATGGCGTACTGGTTGTTCTGGCAGAAGAACACCAGCGGGGCGTTGAAGACGCTGGCCCAGACGAACGACTCGTTGACGTCGCCCTGGCTCGTGGCGCCGTCGCCGAAGTAGGCGATGACCGCCTCGCCGTCCTCGCCGCCGGTCTTGCCGTCCATGGCGACACCCATGGCGTACCCGGTCGCGTGCAGGGTCTGCGCCCCGATGACGATCGTGTACATGTTGAACTTGAACTCGTTCGGGTCCCAGCCGCCCTGGTCGACGCCGCGGAACAGGCCCAGCGGCATGATCGGGTCGATGCCGCGGCAGTAGAGCACGCCGTGCTCGCGGTAGGTCGGGAAGGCCATGTCCTGCGTACGCAGCGCCCGGCCGGAGCCGACCTGCGCGGCCTCCTGGCCCAGCAGGCTGGCCCACAGTCCCAGCTCGCCCTGGCGCTGCAGTGCGGTGGCCTCGGCGTCCAGCTTGCGCACCAGGACGAGGTCGCGGTAGAGCCCGCGGTACTCCTCGTCGGTGAAGTCGACGCGGTACTCGGTCCCGTCCGGGCCGAGCGCGCTCTCGATCCGCTCACCCTCGGGGGTCAGCAGCTGTACGAGTTCCGGTTCACCGGTCGCGGCGGCGCGTCTGGTTCGGGGTGCGGCCCGCTTGCTGCGGGTGGCGGCCCCGGGGTCGCCCTTTGCCATCCGTCTCTCCCTGTCTGTCTGCGCCGGCGCCGGGGGTTACCCGAGCCGAGCACCTCGTGCGCCCGCCCGGCTGGTGCCGGGTCGGTCCCTGGCGACCGCGCCTGACCTCGGTAGGGGTTGCCGCGCGGCGTGAGCCGGAGTCGGTCGGTGACAGACCCAGGCCCGGGAGTGCCGGCGCCGTTCCGCACCAGCCGCGGGGTACGCGGAGGTGGCGGCTGCGTTGCCGTCGTGTCTGAATGATTGCAGAGGAGGTGAGCGGGCCCACAGTATGGCCTCCCTCGCCGGTGAGGTTCCATCGGGTTCATGACGGATAAGCGCTTTTGTCCGCTGTGGCGAGAGCGGCCGACGTACAAAATGTGTGTCGACACGCGGTTGCGGCTGGTGAACTGAGCGTCACTGGGTCAAGCTGGCGATGAGCCTCCGCGCGGCATTTGTCCTGATATCCGCGCGTGCTCTCCCGTCCCGTCCGTGCGTGAGGAGTGTGCCGGTGTCCGAACCAGAGGGTCCACCCGGCACGCCCTTCCTCGGCCGGCACCGGGCGCTGCCCGCCTCCCCGTACCGCCGGGTCGTGGGCGCGCACCGTGCCCCCGGAACAGGCGGTCCCAGCCGCGGCTACCTGCTCACCGTGGCGTTGCTCGCCGGCACCGCCTCGATGCCGATCCTCGCCGCGATCAGCACCGGATCGGCCACCGTCGGCAACAGTGCCCTTCCCGACACCAGCACGCCGTTCCTGCCGACCCCCTCGGTCGGCCCGGTGGTCATCCCGATGCCCCGGGGCACCCAGGCCCCGGCGCCGTCCACGCCCACGCCCGCCGTCGACGTGACCTCGGTGCCCCCGGCGCGGCCGGTGCTCCCGGCGGCACCGGCCCTGCCCGACGACAGCGACCTCGGCGCCCGGCACCGGTCCCGCCCGGTCGCCGCGCCGCCACCGCCGTCCGCGCCGGTCCGGCCCACACCGGTCCGCCCGCCGCGCCCGTCGCCGGTGCCCTCACCGTCGCCGTCGCCGTCGCATCCGGGTACGCCCGAGCCGAGCCCGAGCCCCGAGCCGTCCGTCACGACAGCCGAGCCGTCGGCCACCTCCGAGCCCTCGTCGGAGCCGACGTCCGAGCCCTCCGCCACGTCGTCGGAACCGATGTCCGAGCCGAGTACGGGTACGACGTCGGAGCCGGGAGCGACGGCCACGCCGCCGGACGGCACGCCGAGCGCGACCTCGGCCGCGCGCCGGACGGCGTAGTGGCCCGCGAGCACGGGCCGGGCGGTCAGGCCGGATCGTCGGTGAGGCGGTGGCGGTTCGCCTCGATCCAGGCGTTCAGCGCCTCCGGGTCGTCCGGGTCCACCCCGTCCGCCATGAGCTGGGCCACCGCCGCGGTGGCCGGGCTGCGCCGCTCGCCGGTGCTGTAGAGCCGCGCGAACTCCGGGACCATCTCGGTGATCGCCTCGTCCGTCCGGGCGGCCGCCGACTGCGACAGCCCGCGCTGCCGGGCCGCGTACGCCGCCCAGGCGCGCAGCACCCGCGGCAGCATCGCCGCGTCGTCCATGTCCAGCACGGCCCGGCGGTGCACCCAGTCGAGCAGGAACAGCTCGGCGACCATCGGGCTCCACCGCATCGGGTCGGCATCAGGGAAGCTGGCCGCGTGGTCGAGCAGCAGGCCGAGGCAGAAGTGCAGCGAGGCCAGCTCGCCGTCGGCCACCTCGGGCAGGCCGAACCGGGTCGCCTCGGGCGAGTCGAGGAAGGCGCGCACCAGACGGGTGCGGACCTCGTCGGTGGGCGGCGGCACGACCGCCGGACCGGCCGGCGGGGTCGGCCCCGGCAGCACGGCCAGCCGGGCGCCCACGAGCGCCCGATCGGTGGCGAGCGAGCCCTGCGCGGGCAGCTCGGCTAGGTCGTCGGTGACCGCCAGGTGACGGCTCACCTCGGCGTGCATCCGAGCCGGGTCCTCGGTGCGGAACCAGGTGAACTCGTCCTCGGTGCAGATCTCCCGCGCCTGCTCGACGATCCGTCCGGCCGGGCCGCCGACGAAGACGTCCTTGGTGATGCCGATGTTGTGGTCGACGAGGGCCACCAGGGCGTGCTCCGGGCCGCCCTCCTCCTCGTCGTCGTACGCGAACGTGGCGAGGTAGGAGGTCTGGTCGCCGTACACGTCGCCGTAGGCCCAGGCGCCCGTGACGCGCACCCGGCCGAGCTGGCCGGCCCACGACGGGGCGTAGGCCCCGGGCCGGACCCGGGCTGCGCCCTCGGCGTCGGGCACCAGGGCGGCGAAGACGGCCCGCAGTGTGGTCGCGGCGGCGCTGCGGCGCCGGGACGTGGCGGCGAGGAAGCCGGTGACGAACTCGCGGACGGCCTGCTCCCGGTCGTGCTCCGCGACGGCGTAGACGCTGCCCAGCAACGCGGCGCCGAGCATCTCCGCGTCCAGGGCCGAGTCGAGCCTCGTCACGTCGCGCGCGGCGTGCAGCACCGCGTCGTAGGGGGTCTGTGGCGTGGCCATGCATCGACCCTACGCCGCACCGGCCGCCCCCACACCGGTCAGCACGCCGGGTTCAGCGCCGTCCCGCCTCGCGCAGCGCGTCCCGGGCCGTGCCGTAGCGCGCCAGCACCGCCCAGACCGGGTCCAGCACGTACTTCTCCCCGACGCTGCCCACGGAGGTGAGCAGGCGGTCCTCGGCCCGCCGCCGGGCCCGCCGGGCGGCCCACCCCACCACCGGCCGGGTGACCGCCGCGATCAGCAGCCCGGCCAGCAGGCCACCGAGCAGCAGGACGGTGGGCCAGGGCACCACGCCGAGCGTCGGGTGCTCCAGCTCCGGCAGACCGAGCAGGCGCAGCGCGTACCCCAGGACCAGCCAGGCCAGGCCCGCGAGCGCGGCGAGGGTGACCACCCACTGGAGCACGCCGACCACCCGCCACCAGGCGGGCCGCCGGTCCATGCCCAGGTCGGTCGCGGCGACCGCGTGGTCGAGCGCGCCCGGCAGGTCGGCCTGCCGGGCCCGGGCCGCGGCGGTCACCGCGGCCGGCCACGGCGCCGGCAGACCGGCGCCGGACCGGTCGGCCACCGCGCGGATCGCCAGCGTGACAGCCGAGCGCTGGGCGGCTGTCGGATCGGGTACGGACGTGGCCGCGACCAGGCTCTCCGCCGGCGCGTCCGGGTCCCGCCCGGGCAGGTGCAACCGGCGCAGCGGATCCGGCCGCAGCTTGCGCCAGCTCCGCAGCATCGGCCAGCCGGTGTTGCTCACCGCCCGGTGCCGGTACGCGCCCTCGACCGCCGCCGCCACGGTCGGCACCCCGGCCGCCCCGGCGAGTGCCCGGGTCAGCTCCTGCGCCGAGGCGTCACCGGGCCGCGTGCGCGGCGGCTCCGGCCCCACGAGCGGTTCGAGATCGGCCACCACGGCGTCCACGTCGCCGGAGAGCCGGCGCAGGGCGGCCTGCCGTTCGGCGACCGTACGCTCCAGCTCGGCCCGCAGCCCGTCCAGCCCGTTCGGGTCCACCGCGACGGTCGGCAACAGCGGCACCCCGCCCAGCCCGTCGGCGTCGAGCAGCCGGCGCAGGTCGTCGAGGACCTTCGGCAGCTCGGTGGGGTGCAGCCGGTCGGCCTGGTTGAGCACCACGACGGTGACGTCCTTGTGCCTGTGGAACTCGCGCAGGTAGCTCGTGTGGATCACGCGGTCGGCGTACTTCTGCGGGTCGACCACCCAGACCACGAGGTCGACCAGGCCGAGCAGGCGGTCCACCTCCAGCCGGTGACCGTGCTGCACCGAGTCGAAGTCGGGCAGGTCGAGCAGGACGAGGCCGTGCAGGTTCGACTCGTCGTCGGCGTCCAGCGGGCTCTCCCGGACGAACCGGTGCCGGGGCAGCACCCCGACCCAGTCGAGCAGCCGGACCGCGCCGTCGAGCGGGCCCCACACGCAGGCGTGCGCGACACCGGTCGTCGGCCGGCGTACGCCCACCGGGGAGAGGTCGAGCCGGGCCAGCGAGTTGAACAGGCTCGACTTGCCGCTGCCGGTCGCGCCGGCGAGCGCGACCACCGTGTGCCGGCCGGAGAGCGCGAGCCGGTCACCCGCGCGCTCGACCACCGTGTGCGCGGCGACGAGCTGGGCGTCGGGCACGTCGCCGTCCGCCGCGCCGAGGAACCGCTGGATCGCGGTCAGCCGTGCGATCAGGGTGTCCGGGTCGACCCGCTGCTCACCCCGCATCGCCTCGCGCATCCGTCCCACGATGTTGCTCACGATGCCTTCCTCGCGCTCACGGGTCCGGTTTCTGTTCGCGACTGCGGGGCTCGCAAGCCCGGCTCACTCCTCGCGCTCACGGGGCCGGTCTCTGTTCGCGACTGCGGGGCTCGCAAACCGGCTCACTCCTCGCGCTCACGGGAGACCGTCCTGCTCGGGGGCCGGGAACAGGCCGCTGCGGTGCCGGGCCCGCTCGACCTCGACGGCGGCCCAGCGCAGCGCCGCACCGGCGTTGGCCGCCGGGCGCTCGGCCTCGGTGCGGCTCAGGTAGCGCGCGGCCTCCTCGGCCAGCAGTTTGCCGACCCGGTCGAGCAGGTCGACGCGGGCCTCACGGGCCAGGTTGCGGACCGCCTGGTCGCCGAAGATCGCCTGGAGCACCGTCTGCCCCGCCACGGCGGTGCCGGTGCCCGCGGCGACCTCCAGCCCGGTGGGGATGAAGGCGGTGGAGGCGAACACGCCGATCATGACGGCGAGGCCGGTGGCATTCACCGCGTACGCGGCCGTGCGGGCCACGAACCGCCGGTCACCGCCCTCGACCCGGACCAGCTCCAGCACGCCGCGCTGCCAGTCGCGGACCAGCTGCTCGGCCCGCTGCGGCAGGTCGGCCGACGGGTGGGCCAGGTCCGGTTCCAGCAGCGCCGCGCCCGCCGGGTGCGCCTTCCAGCCGGTGTACGCGTTCTCCGCCGCCTCGGCGGCCACCCCACGCAGCAGCGTGACGAGCTGGGACTCGATCGCGGTACGCAGTTCCGCAGCGGGAGCGGGCCGTCCGGTGACCGCCGCGACCACCCGGTCGCGCAGCCGCCCGATGCGGGCCTCCAGCCCACGGAAGAACTCGCCGGTGCCGATGAACTCCTGCCAGCGGGCCAGCACCTCGCCGCGCAGCAGCCGGCCGTCCTTGAGCCCCTGGTCGACGCTCCGCGCCGCGCTCCGGTACGCGGCCTGGACCCGCTCGTCCAGCGCGTCGGCGGCGGTGACCTGCTCGTCGGCGGCCTCGGCCAGCGTCTCGACGACCGGGTGCAGCGCGGCGAGCGCCCCGTCGAGCGTCTGCCGGACCACAGCGGCGCGGGCCTCGGCGTCGGCGGCGAGCCGGGCGAACCAGTCGCTCAGCGGCGCGGTGATCCGGTCCGGCAGCAGCCCCTGCCCGTCCACCCAGGTCTCCGGCAGCACGAACAGCGGCGAGGCGCCCAGCTCCTGCTCGGCGAGCATCTCGGACAGGTGGGTGGCGATCTCGTCGGCGGCCTCCGGGGGTACCCGGTCCAGCACCATCGCCACGGCGGTGCCCCGGGCGCGGGCGCTGCGCAGCAGTTCCCAGGGGACGGCGTCGGCGTACCGGGCGGCGGTGGTGACGAACAGCCAGAGGTCGGCGGCGGCGAGCAGCTGACCGGCGAGCGCCCGGTTGGCGTCGACCACCGAGTCGATGTCGGGCGCGTCGAGGAAGGCCAGGCCGGGCGGCAGCGCCGGTGCGGTGACCAGGTGCAGGGTGCCCGGCTGCTCGCTCGGCTCGGTGGTCCGGGTCAGGCCGGGCAGCAGCTCGCCCTGCCGGAACCAGGCCGCGTCGGTCGGGCTGCACACCAGCACCGGGGAGCGGGTGGTGGGGCGGAGCACACCCGCCGCGCTGACCCGCGCCTGGACCAGGCTGTTGACGAGCGTCGACTTGCCGGCGCCGGTGGAGCCGCCGACGACCACCAGGAGCGGCGCGTCGAGCCGGGCCAGCCGGGGCAACAGGTAGTCGTCGAGCTGGTCGGTGAGGCTCGTTGCGGCGTGCCGGGCCGGCTCGGCCGAGGGCAGGGCGAGCGGGAAGCGGGCCGCACTGATCGCCGCGCGCAGGCCGGTGAGCGCGGCGGGCAGGCCGTCGGCGGCGTGAGCAGGCTGGTCGTCGCCCGTGGTGGCTCCGGTGCGGGCTGCGACGGCGGGCGCGCCGGCACGGGTGGCGGAATCGCCATGCGTCGTCACCGCTAAAGCGTGCCCGACCGACGCAAGGTAAGACAACCGGACAGTAGTAACGGTCGGGTTGCGCCAGGTCGGCTCAACCCCGACTTGCGGATTGGCGATCGCGTGGCACTATTGAGTCAAGTTCACTCAACTTGTGGTGCGGCCGCTTCCGGGCGGCCCGCCGGGCAGGCCGTCTGACCTGCTCACCCGTTACGAAGCGAGGAAGCGAACATGGCACGTGCGGTCGGCATCGACCTCGGCACGACGAACTCCTGCGTCAGCGTTCTCGAGGGCGGTGAGCCCACCGTCATCGCCAACGCCGAGGGCTCGCGTACGACTCCCTCGATCGTCGCGTTCGCCCGCAACGGCGAGGTGCTCGTCGGTGAGGTCGCCAAGCGCCAGGCGGTGACCAACCCCGACCGGACCATCCGGTCGGTCAAGCGTGAGATCGGCACCAACTGGACCGTCGACATCGACGGCAAGAAGTACACCCCGCAGGAGATCTCGGCGCGCACGCTGATGAAGCTCAAGCGGGACGCCGAGGCGTACCTGGGCGAGCAGATCACCGACGCGGTGATCACCGTCCCGGCCTACTTCAACGACGGGCAGCGCCAGGCCACCAAGGAGGCCGGTGAGATCGCCGGCTTCAACGTGCTGCGGATCGTGAACGAGCCGACCGCGGCGGCCCTGGCGTACGGCCTGGACAAGGGCTCCAAGGAGCAGACCGTCCTGGTCTTCGACCTCGGTGGCGGCACCTTCGACGTGTCGCTGCTGGAGCTGGCCGAGGGCGTGGTGGAGGTCAAGTCCACCAGCGGTGACAACCAGCTCGGTGGTGACGACTGGGACCAGCGCATCATCGACCACCTGGTGAAGACGTTCCGCGGCGAGCACGGCATCGACCTCTCGCAGGACAAGATGGCCATGCAGCGGCTCAAGGAGGCGGCCGAGAAGGCCAAGATCGAGCTGTCCGCCGCCACCACCAGCAACATCAACCTGCCGTACATCACCGCCGGTTCGGCCGGCCCGCTGCACCTGGACGTGACGCTCAGCCGCGCCGAGTTCCAGCGCATGACGCAGGACCTGCTGGACCGCTGCAAGGGCCCGTTCGAGCAGGCCGTGAAGGACGCCGGCATCAAGATCTCCGACGTCGACCACGTCATCCTGGTCGGCGGCTCGACCCGTATGCCGGCCGTGACCGACCTGGTCAAGCAGCTCACCGGCCGCGACCCGAACAAGGGCGTCAACCCGGACGAGGTCGTCGCCGTCGGCGCCGCACTCCAGGCCGGTGTGCTCAAGGGCGAGGTCAAGGACGTCCTGCTGCTCGACGTGACCCCGCTGAGCCTGGGCATCGAGACCAAGGGCGGCATCTTCACCAAGCTCATCGAGCGCAACACCACCATCCCGACCAAGCGCTCCGAGGTGTTCACCACCGCCGACGACAACCAGCCGTCGGTGCTGATCCAGGTGTTCCAGGGCGAGCGGGACATCGCCGCCTACAACAAGAAGCTCGGCACCTTCGAGCTGACCGGTCTCCCGCCGGCCCCGCGCGGCGTGCCGCAGATCGAGGTCACGTTCGACATCGACGCCAACGGCATCGTGAACGTGCACGCCAAGGATCTGGGCACCGGCAAGGAGCAGAAGATGACGATCACCGGCGGCTCCTCGCTGCCGAAGGACGACATCGAGCGGATGCGCCGGGACGCCGAGGAGCACGCCGACGAGGACAAGCGTCGCCGTGAGGAGGCCGAGACCCGCAACGTGGCCGAGGCGCTCCAGTGGCAGACCGAGAAGTTCCTCGCCGAGAGCGGTGACAAGCTGCCCGGCGAGAACCGTGACCAGCTCAACGAGGCGCTCGGCGAGCTGCGCAGCGCGCTCGGCGGGCAGGACATCGAGAAGATCAAGTCCGCCCACGAGAAGCTGGCGCAGGTATCCCAGCAGGCGGGCTCGCTGCTCTACGCCCAGCAGCAGGAGGGCGAGCAGACCGCCCCGGGCGCGGCCGGGCCGGGTGCCGGCGCGGGTGCGGCCGGTGGCCCGAAGGCCGGTGGCGACGACGACGTGGTCGACGCGGAGATCGTGGACGAGGACAAGAAGTGACATCCGGTCCCGGACACGATTCGCACGGCAGAGGGATGAGGTAACCGCATGACGGACAAGCCACGAGCGGCCGACCCGGGTGCCACCGGGTCGGCGCCGGGCGCCGGCAAGGACACCGGCGACGAACCCCGGGTCGTCATCCGCGACAAGCGCAAGCTCGGCAAGGTGACCGAGCAGCCGGCGAACAACGTCTCGGCGGCCGACGCGGCCGCCGACGCGCCCGCCGAAGGGCTGGTCGAGGAGGCCGAGGTCGTGGTCGACGAGATCGGCGGCGAGGCCGAGGTCAGCGGTCCGACCGTGGTCGACTCGCCAGCCGAACCGGACGGCGGGACCGGCACGGACGCGCCGCTCGGCGCCGAGCTGGAGTCGCTCCGCACCGACCTGGAGGAGCGCACCCGCGACCTCCAGCGGGTGACCGCGGAGTACGCCAACTACCGCAAGCGGGTCGACCGGGACCGCAACCTGGTCCAGGAGCAGGCCACCGGGGCGGTGCTCACCGCGCTGCTGCCGATCCTCGACGACCTGGACCGGGCCCGCGAGCACGGCGACCTGGTGGGCCCGTTCGGCAGCGTGGCCGAGCAGCTCACCGGCGCGCTCGCCAAGTTCGGCCTGACCGCGTTCGGCGAGAAGGGTGACCCGTTCGACCCGACCCGGCACGAGGCGGTGGCGCACCAGACCTCGGCCGACGTGACGGAGCCGACCTGCGTACAGGTCATGCGGCGCGGTTACCAACTCGGCGAGCGGCTGCTGCGGCCCGCCATGGTCGCGGTCGCGGACCCGGAGTAGTGCCGACCCGCGACGTCCCGCCCGCCCGCACCGGGCGGGCGGGACGACCGGGATTCGACCCGTGGAAGGGGGTGGACCGGTGAGTTCCAAGGACTGGATCGAGAAGGACTACTACGCCGCGTTGGGCGTGGACAAGTCCGCCTCCTCGGACGAGATCAAGAAGGCGTACCGCAAGTTGGCCCGGGAGTCGCACCCGGACCACAACCCCGGCGACACCGGCGCGGAGGAGCGGTTCAAGACCGTCTCCGAGGCGTACGCGGTGCTCGGTGACGAGAAGAAGCGCCGCGAGTACGACGAGATGCGCTCGCTGTTCGGTTCCGGCGCCTTCCGGCGTGGCGCGCGCGGCGCGGGGCAGCCGGGCGGCATGCCGTTCGACGTCTCCGACCTGTTCGGCGGCGGCGCCGGCGGTGGCGACAACCGGTTCAGCGGCGGCGGTTTCACCGACCTGTTCAGCTCGATCTTCTCCGGCGGCGGTGCCGGCGGCCCGGCGCGTCCGCGCGGCCCGGCCCGCGGCCGGGACGTCGAGACCGAGGTGGCGCTCGACTTCGAAGACGCGGTACGCGGCGTCACGCTGCCGCTGACGCTGCGCGCCCCCGGGGTCTGCGACACCTGCCACGGCAACGGCGCGAAGCCCGGCACCCAGCCGGTGGCCTGCCCGGTCTGCCACGGCGCCGGGGTGACCACCCGCAACCAGGGGTCGTTCAGTTTCTCCGAGCCGTGCCGCAACTGCCAGGGCGTCGGCACGATCGTCGAGGAGAAGTGCCCGGAGTGCCACGGCACCGGCGGGGTCACCAAGAGCCGCACGCTGAACGTGCGCTTCCCGGCCGGTGTGGCCGACGGGCAGCGGATCCGCCTGGCCGGCCGAGGCGAGCCCGGCGAACGGGGCGGTCCGGCGGGCGACCTGTTCGTACAGGTGAAGGTCCGCCCGGACGAGCTGTTCGGGCGTACCGGGGACGACCTGACCCTGAACGTCCCGATCACGTACGCCGAGGCGGTTCTCGGCACGGACCTGCGCGTACCGACCCTGGACGGGACGGTGACCCTGCGGGTGCCACCGGGTACGCCCAGCGGGCGGGTGCTGCGCGCCCGCGGCAAGGGCGTCGTACGCAAGGACGGCCGCGCCGGTGACCTGCTGGTCACGCTCGACGTGGTGGTCCCGGCGAAGGTGTCGGACGAGGCGCGGGCGGCGCTGGAGACCTTCGCGGCGCAGACCCCGCCCGCCGCGCGGGAACATCTCGACGCGCGGGTACGTCGATTCAGTTGAGGTCGGCAGCGGAGGTGAGCGGGCATGTCGGAGGAGTACGTCGGCTCGGGTGACCCGGCCTACGAGGCCAAGGTCTTGATGATCTCGGTGGCCGCGCGGATGGCGGGGATGCACCCCCAGACGCTGCGCCAGTACGACCGGCTGGGCCTGGTGCAGGCCGGCCGGGCGTCCGGTGGCGGTCGCCGGTACAGCGTCCGGGACGTGGTGCTGCTCCGCGAGGTGCAGCGGCTCAGCCAGGACGACGGGATCAACCTGGCCGGGGTCAAGCGGATCATCGCGCTGGAGCGGCTGCTCGAAGAGGCGCAGCAGCGGGTGGCCCGGCTGGAGGCGGAACTGGACGCCGCGTACCGGCGGATCGCCGAGCTGGAGTCGCTCGGCGGCTTCCCCCGCGGCGACCTCGTGCCCACCAACCGCACGTCCACCGCGCTCGTCGTCTGGCGTCCGCGCCGCGCTCCCGACCGCTGACCTCGTACCGGAAGGCCGGCGCGCCCCGCTCCCCCGGGGCCGCGCCGGCCTTCGTCGTTCCCCGGGCGGTTCGCGGGCCGGGTCAGGGGAAAGCGGGCGTACGGCAGGGCGGGGTCAACTACGCTTTTCGCAGGGGGCAAATGCCTCAAAGCGGATTCCGGGCTGACGGGGGGAGTCATGACGGAACCGGCGAAGAAGGTGGCCGAGCGCGCGGAGGAACGGCTGGAGAAGGTGGCCGAGAACGTCCGCGAGCGGTTCGACCGGGTCACCGAGGGACGCTTCAGCGACAAGGTCAAGGAAGGGCGCTTCGCCGACCAGACGGACCACGGCGTGGACCGGGCACGGGACGACGAGCGGCGCAAGAAGCAGGGCGGGTCGACCTGACGATCCGCTGACGTGCGGGCCGGGATCCACGGGGGATCCCGGCCCGTTCGCCGTTGGCCGTCAGAGGCGGCGGTTCTCGCGGACCAGGCCGCCCTCGCACCAGTCCCGGTAGACGAAGAGATCCGGCCGGGCGAGCAGCACCCGGCTGTTGTGCGCCCAGTTGCGCATCAGGTCGTCGCCGGACTTCTCGGCCTGCTCGACCAGCTTGCGGAACCGGCGCTTGGGGTGGGCGCGGAAGTTCGTCCGGATGCCGTCGGCGGCGTAGATGTAGAGGCAGTGCAGCGTGAACCGCCGCGCCGGGCAGCCCTGGTCCATCGCCAGATCGAACAGCGTCTGCACCAGATGGTCACCGGCGACCAGCAGGTCCCAGTCGGGCGGCATCGAGGTCAGCGGCACCGAATCCGGTTGATAGGCCCACGCCCGGAGTTCGGCGGGCGAGGGATCGACCGGGTTGGCGAAGCCGTGGAACGTCTCTTCCTGCACGCTCACCGGCCGACCTTCCGCTTGCGCTGGCGGGGGCGCAGGCCACCCGCGGACCCTGGCTGCTGGGCCGAAACGTTAACGCGGTTGGACGGAGCAGTGGTAGACCTTCCCGGGATCAATTTGACAACGCCGGGCCGGATCTGCCCCACGGCTGATCCGGCCCGGTCCGGGTCAGTCGGCGGAGCCCAGGGGCAGCGGTGCGGGCGGCCGTGCGGCGGCGGCGCGGCTGCGCAGCCACTGCTTGAACCACGGGGTGTCGGGCAGGCGGGCGAGCAGCGGCCCGGTCACCACCGTGATCAACACGTACGCGGTGGCGAGCGCGGCGAGCTTCGGCTCCACCGGGTAGATGGCCGCGACGGCCAGCCCGGCGATGACGATGGAGAACTCGCCGCGCGGGGTCAGCGCCAGGCCGGCCCGCCAGCGGCCGGGCTCGGCGATCCCGGCCCGGCGGGCGGCCAGGTAGCCGGTGGCCACCTTCGTCGCCATGGTCACCACTGCGAGCAGCAGCGCGGGCAGCAGTACCGGCGGCATGTCCAGCGGGTTGGTCACCAGCCCGAAGAACACGAAGAAGACCGCGGCGAACAGGTCACGCAGCGGGGAGAGCAACTCGGTGGCGTGGTGCGCCACCGGCCCGGACAGCGCGATGCCGACCAGGAACGCGCCGACGGCCGCTGACACCTGGAGCTTGGCCGCGACACCGGCGACCAGCAGGGTCAGGCCGAGGACCCCGAGCAGCAGCGCCTCCGGATCCTTGGCGGAGAGCGCGGCGGAGATCAGGTGGCCGTACCGGATGGCCACGGCCAGCACGACGACCACGGTGAACACCGCGACGGCGAGTGCGATGCCGCCCTTGACCAGGCCGACCCCCGCGAGCAGCGCGGTGACCAGGGGCAGGTAGAGGGCCATCGCCAGGTCCTCGATGACCAGGACGGAGAGGATCACCGGGGTCTCCCGGTTACCGACCCGGCCCAGGTCGCCGAGCACCTTGGCGATCACGCCGGACGACGACACCCAGGTCACGCCCGCGAGCACCACCGCCGCCACCCAGCCCCAGCCGAGCAGGAGCGCGAAGGCGAATCCGGGCAGCGCGTTGAACACCGCGTCGATCACGCCGGCCGGCGCCGCGGACCGGAGGTTGCCCACCAGTTCGTTCGCGCTGTACTCCAGGCCGAGCATGACAAGCAGCAGGATCACGCCGATCTCGGCGCCGACGGCGAAGAACTCCTCGCTGGCGTTGAGCGGCAGCAGACCACCGTGCCCGAACGCCAGGCCGGCGAGCAGGTACAGGGGGATGGGCGACACGCCGAAGCGACGGCTCAGCCGGCCGAGCAGGCCGAGCAGGAGCAGCAGCGCGCCGACCTCGATGAGCAGGATTGTGGTTTCGTGCATACGTGTCAGCCGTCCGGATCGGTCTCGGCGAGGATCGCGGTCACGCCGTCGAGCCCCTGCCGGGTACCGACCACGACGACCACATCGCCGGCCTCGAACCGGAAGGTGGGATCGGGCGAGACGTTCACGGCGCCCTGACGCAGCACGGCCACGATGGACGCGCTGGTCCGGGTGCGGGCCTTGGTGTCCGCGAGCCGCTTGCCGACGTACTTCGACCCCGCCGGGATGGCGATCTGCTCGGTCAGCAGCCCGGCGGCCTGCTCGCGCAGCCCGGAGAGCTGACCCAGCATCAGCGACGCGCCGAGGATGTCGGCGAGCGCCTCCGCCTCGTCGTCGGTCAGAGGTATGTCGTGTTGGCAGGAGTCGGGATCGTCCGGGTCGTAGAGGACCAGGTCGCGACGGCCATTTCGGTGAGAGACCACGCCGAGCCGGCGGCCGGACTCCGTCATCAGATCATGACGTACGCCGATCCCGGGCAGGGCGGTCTGTTCGACACGTACTCGCACGCGGGTGAGGCTACCGCTGCCGCGCACCTGTTGCGTGCGGGGTGGATCGGTCGCCCGACCGGACCTCCGTCTCCCGACCGGCCCGGATGAGGGTGACTCAGGTCACAGGGGTGGAGTTGAGCGGAATAGACTCAACTCTGGTTGTGTCATGTCCAGTGGACACGCCGATCCGGGGGAGCCCATGAACACGGAACGTCTCACCACCAAGAGCCGCGAAGCCATCACCGGTGCCGTCGCGCTGGCGAACCAGCGCGGTCACGCCACCGTGGAGCCCTGGCACCTGCTGCTGTCACTGCTGGACACCGAAGGCTCGACCGCCGCGGGCCTGCTGCGCGCGGTCGGGGCCGACCCGGCCGAGCTGCGCCGCGTCGCCCTGCGCTCGGTCGAGGCGCTGCCCGCCGCGCGCGGGTCGAGCATCGCCGAGCCGACGCTGGCCCGCGAGTTCGTCAACGCCATCGGCGCCGCCGAGCAGATCGCGCGGCCGCTGGGCGACGAGTACACCTCCACCGAGCACCTGCTGGCCGGGCTGGCCCGGGTCGGCGGCGCGGTCTCGGTCGCGCTGAAGAACTCCGGCGCCACCGAGGAGAACCTGGTCGCCGCGTTCCCGACCGTCCGGGGCGGCGACCGCCGGGTCACCACCGCCGACCCGGAGCAGACCTACCAGGCCCTGACCAAGTACGGCGTCGACCTCACCGCCAGCGCCCGCGACGGCAAGATCGACCCGGTGATCGGCCGTGACTCGGAGATCCGCCGGGTGATCCAGGTGCTGTCCCGGCGTACCAAGAACAACCCCGTGCTGATCGGCGAGCCGGGCGTGGGCAAGACCGCGATCGTGGAGGGCCTGGCCCAGCGGATCGTGGCCGGCGACGTGCCGGAGTCGCTGCGGGACAAGAAGCTGGTCTCGCTCGACCTCGGCGCGATGGTGGCGGGCGCGTCGTACCGCGGGCAGTTCGAGGAGCGGCTGAAGTCCGTGCTGGAGGAGATCAAGAACTCCGACGGCCAGGTCATCACCTTCCTCGACGAGCTGCACACCGTGGTCGGCGCCGGCAAGGGCGAGGGCTCGATGGACGCCGGCAACATGCTCAAGCCGATGCTGGCGCGCGGCGAGCTGCGGATGGTCGGCGCGACCACGCTCGACGAGTACCGCGAGCACATCGAGAAGGACCCCGCGCTGGAGCGCCGCTTCCAGCCGGTGCTGGTCGGCGAGCCGACCATCGAGGACACCATCGGCATCCTGCGCGGGCTCAAGGAGCGCTACGAGGTGCACCACGGCGTACGGATCACCGACGCCGCGTTGGTGGCCGCCGCGGCGCTCTCCGACCGGTACATCACCGACCGGTTCCTGCCGGACAAGGCGATCGACCTGGTGGACGAGTCCGCGTCCCGGCTGCGCATGGAGATCGACTCGCGCCCGGTCGAGGTGGACGAGATCGAGCGGGCGGTACGCCGGCTGGAGATCGAGGAGATGGCGCTGGCCAAGGAGCCGGACGCCGCGTCCGCCGAGCGTCTGGAACGGCTGCGCAAGGAGCTGGCCGACAAGCGCGAGCAGCTCACCGCGCTCTCCGAGCGCTGGCAGACCGAGAAGAGCCACATCACAAAGCTCTCCACCGCCAAGGAGGAGCTGGAGCGCCTCGGCGGCGAGGCCGAGCGGGCCGAGCGCGACGGCGAGCTGGAACGCGCCGCCGAGCTGCGGTACGGCCGGATCCCCGCGCTGCGGACCGAGCTGAAGCAGGCCGAGGAGGAGCTGGCCCGGCTCCAGGCCGACGGCGCGATGCTCAAGGAGGAGGTCGGCGCGGACGACATCGCGGCAGTGGTCGCCTCCTGGACCGGCATCCCGGCCGGCCGGCTGCTCGAAGGCGAGACGGCCAAGCTGCTGCGGATGGAGGAGTCGCTGCGCGCCCGCGTCGTCGGTCAGGCCGAGGCGGTCGGCGCGGTGTCCGACGCGGTCCGCCGCGCCCGGGCCGGCGTCGCCGACCCGGACCGCCCGACCGGGAGCTTCCTGTTCCTCGGCCCGACCGGCGTCGGCAAGACCGAGCTGGCCAAGGCGCTCGCCGAGTTCCTCTTCGACGACGAGCGGGCGATGGTCCGCATCGACATGAGCGAGTACGGCGAGAAGCACTCGGTGGCCCGCCTGGTCGGCGCCCCGCCCGGGTACGTCGGCTACGAGGAGGGCGGCCAGCTCACCGAGGCGGTACGTCGCCGGCCGTACTCGGTGATCCTGCTGGACGAGGTGGAGAAGGCCCACCCGGACGTCTTCGACGTGCTGCTCCAGGTGCTCGACGACGGCCGGCTCACCGACGGTCAGGGCCGCACCGTGGACTTCCGCAACGCGATCCTGATCCTCACCTCGAACCTGGGTTCGTCGGTGATCAGCGACCTGACGCTCACCGAGAACGAGCGCCGGGAGGGTGTGCTCGCGGTGGTCCGGTCGCACTTCAAGCCGGAGTTCCTCAACCGGCTCGACGACATCGTGGTGTTCGCCGCGCTCCAGGGCGAGGACCTGCGGTCGATCGTGGACATCCAGCTCGACCGGATGCGAACCCGTCTCGCTGATCGCCGGCTGGGCCTGGAGATCACCGACGCGGCCCGGACGTGGCTGGCCGAGCACGGGTACGACCCGATCTACGGCGCCCGGCCGCTGCGCCGGCTGGTGCAGTCGGCGATCGGCGACCAGCTCGCGAAGGCGCTGCTGGCCGGCGAGATCCGCGACGGCGACACGGTCCGCGTCGACCTGTCCGACACCAAGGAGTCCCTGGCGGTCACCGCCGCCTGACCCGCCCACCCTTACGAAGGCCCGGCCTCAAGGCCGGGCCTTCGCCGTCCGGTGAGACGGACAGCGCTGCGGGCATCAGCCGAATATCCTGCCCGGAACGTCAATCGAAAGTTAGGAGCCGCAGATGCGCCTCGGCCTGCTGACGGTCCCCGCTTCGCCGCGAGAGCACGCCGCTAACTGACGCTTCGCCGCCGGTCCGGCGGCGCGGTGCTCCTCGCCGCGAAGCGGTCCCTCATGACCGTTTCCCTTCCTGGCTCGAGGAGCTCTTCTTGCGTGCCCTTGTATCCGCGCGTCTAGGCGCGGACTTCACCAGACTGTGGGCCGCTTCTGCGGTCTCCAACATCGGTGACGGTGTCACCATGGCCGCCGGCCCTCTGCTGGTGGCCTCCATCAGTGAGGATCCGGCCCTGATCGCCGGTGCCGTCTTCGTCCAACAACTGCCCTGGCTACTGTTCGCCCTGGTCAGCGGTGCTTACGTCGACCGGCTCGACCGACGGCGGCTGGTCGTGGTGGTCAATCTGCTGCGCGCCGCGGCACTGGCCGGTCTGACGCTCACCGTCGCCACCGAGACGGTCACCGTGGCCGTCGTCTACGCGGTGCTGTTCCTGCTCGGCGCGGGTGAGACAGTCGCGGACACCGCGATGGGCGCCCTGCTTCCGGCGGTGGTCGCACCCGAGAGACTGCCCGCCGCCAACGCCCGGCTGTACGCGACGTTCACCGTCGGCAACCAGTTCGTCGCCAAGCCGCTGGGCGCGTGGTTGTTCGTCATCTCCGCCGCCATACCGTTCGGGCTCGACGCACTGACCTTCGCGGCTGCTGCGGCTCTGATCGCCGGCATCCGACCGGCGCCCGTACCGGAAGAACCCCGTCCGCGCGGCTCGCTGTCCGGCGAGATAGGCCGAGGTGTGCGCTGGCTGTGGCGGCACCGCCTGCTGCGGACGCTCGCCGTGAGCATGGGCCTGGGTAACGTCGCGTTCGGTGCCGCATTCGCGGTGTTCGTGCTCTACTGCCGGCAGCGACTGGGCCTGTCTGATGTCGGATACGGCTTCCTGCTGACCTCGTTCGCAGTCGGTGGCCTGTTCGGCACGACGGTCGCCACCAGGCTCACCCGGGCGTTGGGTGCCGGCACGGTGCTGCGTGCCGGCCTGGTCGTCGAGGTCGTCACACACGTGACCCTGGCCGTCACGACATCACCCTGGATCGCTGCCGCCGTCTTGATCACCTTTAGCGTCCACGCCATGGTCTGGGGCATCACCGCCGCGTCGGTCCGGCAGCGAATCGTGCCGGCCCACCTGCGCGGGCGGGTCGGCAGCGTATTTGCGCTGCTCGACCTGGGCGGAGCGGCGCTCGGTGCGCTCCTCGGCGGGCTGCTGGCCGGGACCTGGCAGATCACCACACCGTTCTGGGTCGCCGCGGCGGCGATGGCGGTGATCGGCGGATTCGCCTGGCGGCCGTTGCGCGGCGCGACCAGGCTGACCTGACCGAGACGGGCTGCACCACTTGATCAAGGAGTTTGTGTCCGCGCCGGAGCCCGCGGAGGACACAAACTCCTTGATCAATGGGGAGGGCCGGGGTG